>SBBV01000208.1 GCA_005240015.1 Candidatus Odyssella thessalonicensis
CTCTCGGCCGCCTTCCGGAAGATGTAGGCGGCCGAGAAATCCGGCTGCTTCACCGGCACGCGGATCTCGCCCTTGGCGCGCCGGCTCGGCAGCACCTGCCAGACCGGCGTCTTGCCGTCCTCGCGATAGGCGAGGCCGTAGGGGCCGGTGGTGCCCGGCCGCGCCGCCTCGGCCTTCAAGTAGCCGACGTCGAGCTCGTGGTGATCGGTCTGCGCGGCGAAGCGGAAATGCAGCGCGCCGCCCTTCCTGCGCTCGCGTTCCCATTTCAACTGCAGCACGTTGAAATTCACCGAGAGCGCCGCGATGCCGGGATTGTAGGAGGCGCTCTGCTCGTAATCGGCGTCGATCGCCGTGGCGGTCGCGTAGGCCGAGGAATCGTAGACGAAGCGCCCGCTCACCTTGGTGATGCCCTGCGCCTTCAACTGCTGCGCCATCGCCTCGAAATCGTCGCTGGTCAGCATCGGATCGCCGCCGCCCTTGAGGAAGAGATCGCCGACGAGCGTGCCGTTGTTGACCACGCCCGTGGAGAAGAGCTCGGTCGCGAAGCGATGATCGGCGCCGAGCACCACGAGCGCCGCCACGGAGGAGGCGACCTTGATCGTGGAGGCGGGGACGAACGGTTCCTTGGGTTGGCGCTGCTCGAGCACTTGCCCGGTCTTGGCGTCGACGACGAGATAGCCGACTTCCGAGAGCGGCAGCTGGAAACGCGTGGCGAGCCCTTCGTCGGAGAAATCGGTGATCTCGGGCTCGGCGGCGGCGCGCGGCGGCTTCTTGGCCGAGGCGGGGGTGGCGGCGAAGGCCACAGCGAGTGCGAGCGCGGCCAAGGCCTTGGGGCCGCGCGGTAAGGCAAAGCAAGGCATGCGTGGTTTTCTCTTTAACCCCGTGGACGAGCCGGATAATAGGCGGCGGCGGCCCCGGCGCAAAGAACACTACCCGCGAGGCGTTAAGAAACATCGCCGCGGCCGTTCGGCATAATCCGCATGACGGAGGACGGCCATGGCTGACAAGCGTCTCGTCGAGAAGGCCGAGCGGCTGCGCGCGGTGCACGTGCCCGGCCGCCCGCTGGTGCTGCCGAACGCGTGGGACGCGGGCAGCGCCAAGATCATCGCCGCCGAAGGCTTTCCCGCCATCGCCACCACGAGCGCCGGGATCGCCTTCAGTTACGGCGTGCCCGACGGCGAGGCGATCTCGCGCGCCGACATGCTGCATGCCTCGCGCCGTATCGCCGCCGCCGTCTCGGTGCCGGTGACGGCCGATGTCGAGGCCGGCTACGGCCCCGACCCCGAGGCGGTGGGCCACATGGTGATGGAGCTGCTGGGCGCCGGCGTGGTCGGCGCCAACTTCGAGGACAGCAGCGATGCCAGTGGCGGGGCGCTGTTCGATCTCGAGCTCGCGAAAGAGCGCATCGCGGCCGGGCGCAAGGCCGCCAAGGACGCCGGCGTGCCGTTCGTCATCAACGGGCGCACCGACGCGCTGATGCGCATCAAGGACAAGGAGGCCGCGTTTGCCGAGGCGGTGAAGCGCTTGAATGCGTACCGGAAGGCCGGCGCGGATTGCCTGTTCGCGCCGTTCACCGCCGATCCCGGCGTGATCGGCCGGCTCGTGAAGGCCGTGGACGGCCCGCTCAACATCATCCTGCAGCCGACGATCACCGTCGCCGAGATGGCGGAGCTCGGCGTGGCGCGCATCAGCCTCGGCGGCCACCTCTACCGCGCCTCGCTCGCGGTGGCGCGCCGCGCCGCGCGCGAACTGAAGGAGCAGGGCACCGCGACCTTCGCGCGCGAGGGGCTCGACTACGGCGAGCTCCAGAAGCTGATGGCGCGCTGAGCCGGGAGGGGCGCGCATGGTCGACTCGCTCGGCTTCCGCATGAAGTTCGGTGTCGTGGCCCCGTCGACCAACACCTCGGTGCAGCCCGAGTTCGACATGATGCGGCCCTACGGCGTCACCAACCACTACGGCCGCATCCACATCCCCGACGATCCCATCGGCGGCGACGACGACTTCAACACGCTGATGGAGAACATCCGGCGCGAGCTGATGGCGGCGATCGACCGCGTCATGACCTGCCGCCCGCAGCACATGATCATGGGCATGTCGTCGGAGACGTTCTGGGGCGGGCTCGAAGCGTCGAAGGAGCTGAAGCGCCGCGTCGAGGCGCGCGCCGGCGTCAAGGTCACGATGGGCTCCGATGCCTCGCAGGCGGCGCTGCGCCGCTACGGCGACATCAAGCGCATCGGCGTCGTGACGCCCTACATGCCGGTCGGCGACGCGCAGGTGCGGCGCTTCTTCGCCGATTGCGGCTTCGAGATCGTGCACCTCGTCGGCCTGAAGTGCCGCAGCCCGAGCCTGATCGCGCACGTCTCGGAGAAGGAGCTGCGCAACGCGCTGCTCGAAGTGAACGACAGCTCGGTCGAAGCGATCGTCCAGGTCGGCACCAATCTCGCGATGGCGCGGCTTGCGGGCATCGCCGAGTTCTGGCTCGACAAGCCGGTGATCGCGATCAACACCGCCACCTACTGGCACGCGCTGCGCACCAACGGCATCGCCGACCGCGTCTACGGCTTCGGCTCGCTGTTGGTCGAGCATTGAGCATCTTTCCTCCCCGCGCAGCGCAGCGGGGGGAAGTGCGCGCGTCAGCGCGCGGAGGGGGTGAGTCCAATGCGAGACCGGATTCGCCCTTCCCCCAACTCTCCCCGCTGCGCGCGGCGGGAGCCCTGAAACGCAATTGCGGGCGGGACCCTCGAGGCCCCGCCCGCAACGTTTTCCATCCAGATCAAGCGCCGCGCTGGCCGCCACCGGGAGCCGGCCCTCGCGGGAGGGCTAGTTGGCTCCGCTCAACCCCAGCACGGATCGTGGGCGGGGGCGGCGCCTGGGATTGGAGAAAGGCTACTTCTTCTTCTTTTTCCCGGACTTCTTCTTGGTCTTTCTCTTGGCCATTTTAGCACCTCTGTGTCATCAACAGGTTGAGAGTTCCCCGAGGGAGAACTCAAGGGGTAGTTTGAATGGAAGCGTTTAAGTGTCAATAAAAGAAATCAGCCGAAGACCCGACGCCGCTCCGCGAAATTTCGCGCTTTCCCGAGTCGAGCAAACGATCAGCATCAATCGAACGCGCGCAGCGCCGTAATAATGCAGTCAAACGGACTCGGTTTTACATTCCGCAGCAGCTGTGCCCGGATCAAATTCTACGATATTATTTTTTCGATTCTGAATTGATTGGTCATCCGCTGTTTTCGGCCCGAATTCCGGGAACGTCGTCCGGAACTACGGCAAGGGGCTCCGAGCCTCGAATTTACGCTATTGACATTCTGATGGTGCAAAAATTGCCTTTTTATTTCAGGGCCTTGTCGAGCACCCTGGATTCCCGCACGAAACCGGCCCGAAACACGCGGAAACAATGTTTCAAGTATTTCATAGAAAAGCGAATTTGGTTGCCAGCCGGCGCCGAGGCCGTCGGAGGCCGTCAGGCGGTTTCTCGGGGCCGAAATTTTTTCCTCGACTGTGGTAAATTTGCCACAGTCATAAAAGTTGCGCAGAAGGCGGGCATACCCGCAATAGGGGAACTTCTATCAAAAGGTGTGGGAGCGGGCTTGCCGCTCGCTTTGCTGGCAACGCCCTCAAATCGCGAGCGCGAAACCCGCACGATGCCGGCGGATGCGACCGGCGACCGGCGTCGGGAAGTGGCAGGCGAGGACGATCGTATCCGTCTCGGCGCAGCGCTCGACGAGGGCGGTGCGCGTCTTGGCCGATTCGACCGGGTCGGAGCAGAACCGCGACGAGAGCGCCAGGTTCGCCAGCTGCACGGCCGTGTGCATCACGTCGCCGATGAACACGGCATGCGCGCCGTTGCTCCTGGCGTTGAGCACGCAGTTGCCGGGCGTGTGCCCATAGGCCGGCTCCAGGTACACGCCGGTCTCGATCTCGTGGTCGCTGGCGACGAAAACCGCGCGCTTGGCCTCGACCACCGGCAAGACGCTGTCGGCGAACGAGCCGTGGCTCACCGGCTCGCCCCGGCCGGCGAGATGCTCGCGATGCACCTTCTCCCAATGCTCGTATTCGCGCTTGGCGAAGATGTAGCGGGCGTTGGGGAAGGTCGGGACCCAGCGCCCGTTCTCGAGCTTGGTGTTCCAGCCGACGTGGTCGGCATGGAGATGCGTGCAGAACACGAAGTCGATCGCCTCGGGCGCCACGCCGATCGCGCGCATGCGGTCGAGGTAGGGATGCTTCTGCCGGTGCCAGTTGGGACGCGTGGGGCGCTCCTTGTCGTTGCCGGTGCAGCAATCGACGAGGATCGTGTGCCGCCCGGTGCGCAGCACGAAGCTCTGGAACGCGAGGATAAGGCGGTCGTCGCCCGGGTCGACGAAGCACGGCTTCAGCCAATCGGCATTCGCGGCGATGAGGTCGGGCGGCGCCTCGGGCACGAGGAAATCGAGCGCGCAATAGGGCGCCTCCGCCTCGAGCACGCGGTCGACGCGGAAATTGCCGATCCGCTGCGGCTTCATGCGCGCATCATTCGGCCGCGCGCGCCGCGCCGGCTCCGGCCCCAGCCGCGGCGCCGAGCCGCGCGATCACCTCGTCGGTCGACATCACGTCGCAGAACGTGATGGCGAGGCTGGTGAGGCTCGCATTGTGAATCGCGTCGGTGTAGGTGGCGTTGGCGTCGCCGACCATGATCACGCTGAAGTTCCGCATCATCGCGTCGCGCGCGCTCGATTCGCAGCAGACATTGGTGAGCGTGCCGACGACGATGACGGTGTCGACGCCGCGCGCCTTGAGCTGCGCCTCGATATCGGAGGCGCCGGGCAGGAACGCGCTGAAGCGGTTCTTCTCGACCCAGAGATCGCCCGGCGTGGTCTCGATCGCGGGCCAATGCTTGTGGCCGGGCGCCCCTTCATAGAGGTTCTCGGCCACCTTCCTCGCGTGCGGGCCGGCATAGGTGCCGCCGAAGAACGCCGACCATTCCTCGAAGATCGCCGGCGTGAAGGTGCTGTAGACCCAGACCACGGTGCCGCCCTTGGCGCGCAGCGCGGCCGCGAGCCGGTTGATGTTGGGCACGATCGCGCGCGCCATCGGCACTTCCGACGGCAACCCCTCGCCCAGGAACGCCACCTGCATGTCGATCGAGACCAGCGCGGTGCGCTTGGGATCGAGCGTCTCGTGCACGTGCAGCTTGCCGCGCCGCTTCAGGATGCGCTCGATCACGTCGGGGTGGAGTTCGGTCTTGTGGGGCATCGGAGGTCCTTCCTTGCCGCCTACGCGGCGGCGATTGCTTCGATCTCGATCAGCCACGCCTCGTCGAAAATGCCGGTGATGATGACGGTCAGCGCCGGCGCGCGCTCGCCGAGCACCTCCTGGCGCACGGCGCGATTCTCCATGGCGTAGCGGCGGTCGGCGAGAAAGATCGTCACTTTGACCAAATTGTCGAGCGTCATGCCGGCCGCGCGCAGCTGCGCCTCGACATTGGCCCAGGCTTGCTGCGCCTGCGCACGGAAATCCTTGGGCACGCTGCCGTCCTTGGCGACCGGGATCTGGCCGCTGATGAAGAGCGTGCGCGCGGCACCCGTCACCTCGAGCGCCTGCGAATAGCGGCTGGGCGGGGCGGGGGCATCGCTTGCATTGATCGCGCGCTGTTGCATTGAGTCCGGTCTCTTTCAGCAGCTCGGTTGCGTGCGCGATGCCTTAGGCTGGCGCGCGCGCCATTCATTGGCCAGCAGACTATACATGATCACGCTGCGATAACGGCCCTCGACGCAGAGGTGGTCGCGCAGCAGGCCTTCGCTCGAGAAGCCGAGCTTCTCGGCAAGCGCCCGCGAGGCGACGTTGCCGGGTTCGATGAGCGCCTCGACGCGGTGGCTCGCGAGCGCGCCGAAGCAATGGTCGAGGAAGGGCACCAGCGCCTCGGACATCAGCCCTTTGCGCCAGTGCTCGCGCGCCAGGATGTAGCCGATCGCGAGACGACGGTGTCCGGCGTGGCGATGGTGATAGTTCACCATTCCGAGGAAGCGCCGCGTGTCGCGCGAGAGCACCGCCCACATCGCGAAATGGGGCGTGTTGCGTGGAATGCGCGCCTTGGTCTCAGCGAGGTCGCGCGACGGCGCGCAATCCCAAAACCGCATGGCGTCGGGGTCGCCATAGGCGGTGTGGAGGCCCTTCGCGTCGCTCGGCGCGAGCGGGCGCAGCTTCAAGCGCTCGGTCGTAAAGACGAGCTTGTCTTTCGCCGCCATCTCAATCTTGCCCAGCCCATTTCTTCTCGAATTCCCAGACGTGCTCGAAGCCCATCAGTTTCGAGAACTCCTTGAAGTCGTCGAGCGCCACGGGCGTGCCGATGCTCGAGCCCGTCTTCTGGATGTGCCCGTACACCTTGCGCAGCGCTGCGCCCATCGCGAGGAACGCCGTGCCGGGGTAGATCGCGAGGCTGTAGCCGATGCGCTCGAGCTCCTTCACCGGCAGCACCGGCGTCAAGCCGCCTTCCACCATGTTGGCGAGCAGCGGCTTGCCTTTGAATGCCTTGCCGACCTGCTCCATCTCCTCGACCGACTGCGGCGACTCGATGAAGATCACGTCGGCGCCGGCCCTGGCGAAAGCCTCGCCGCGCTTCAGCGCTTCGTCCAGTCCGTAGAGCCCGCGCGCATCGGTGCGCGCGACGACGAGGAAGTCCTTCGAATCGCGGCTCTCGACCGCGCATTTGATCTTGGCCGCGGCCTCCTCGAGCGGGATCACGCGCCGGCCCGGCGTGTGCCCGCATTTCTTCGGGAACTGCTGGTCCTCGAGCTGGATGCCGGCCGCACCCGCGCGCTCGTAGCCGCGCACGGTGCGCTCGACGTTGAGCAGGCCGCCATAGCCCGTGTCGCCGTCGGCGATGAGCGGCGTCGCCGCGATCTCGGCGAACTTCGCGACGCGGTCGACCATGTCGGTGTAGGTGGCAAGCCCGGCATCGGGCACGCCGAGATAGGAGGCCACGACGCCGTAGCCGGTCATGTAGAGCGCCGGGAATCCCATGCCGTCGGCGATGCGCGCCGAGATCATCTCGAACACGCCGGGCAGCGACATCCACTCGCGCCGGCGGATGCGCGCGGCCAAGGCGCTGCGCTTGTCGGCGGGCATGTCCGTTCCTCCCTCGCGAAGACGGCGAATTTCCTCCGCGATCGCGCGCGTGTCCAGTGCGCGCGCCGCCGCCAAGCCTCAGCGCTTGCCCCACGGCTTATAGATCCCGGCCACCTCGGCGCGCTGCGCGGCGAGCGCGAACACCGTGTCGATGACCGGCGTCGGCACGCCGGCCTTCTTCCCCATGTCGATCACCGCGCGCACGATCGTGTCCAGCTCGACCGGGCGGCCCTTGTCCATGTCCTGCAGCATCGAGGTGCGGAAGCCCTTCAAGCTGCCGCCGAGATCGATGCGCGCCTCGACCGACATGTCCGAGCTGAGGCCATAGGCGGCGCCGACCGCGTTGGCCTCCTCGATCATCGCCGTGAAGACCTCGCGCACGCCGGCATGGTGCGCCATCACGTCGTTGGTGGTCTGAGTGAGGATGCTCACCGGCGCAAAGGTCATGTTGCCGAGCAGCTTCACCCACACGTCGCGGCGGATGTCGGGCCGCGCCTCGGCATCCATGCCCGATTGCTTCATCGCCTCGACGATGCGCTGAAGGCGCGGGCTGGCCTTGCCGTCGAGGTCGCCCAGGAAGAAGCGGTTCTGGCTGTTGTGCACGATCAAGCCGGGCTCCGGCACCGAGCAGGCGATGTGCAGCACGCAGCCGATGATGCGCTCGGGCGGCAGGGCCTTGGCGAGCGCGCCGCCGGGGTCGATGGAGTCGAACGTGGTGCCGTGGAACCGGTCGAAGCCGTGGAAGAACCACCACGGTATGCCGTTCATCGCCGTGACGATCGCGGTGTCGGCGCCGATCAGCGGCGCGAGCTGCGCCGCGACCTCGGGCAGGGCAGGGGCCTTCACCGAGAGGAACACGTAGTCCTGCGCGCCGAGCGCGGCGGGCTCCGCGGCGGCCTTGGGCTGCGCGTGATAGCGCACGCCGCCCTGCAGCAGCGTGAGCCCCTTGGCCTTGATCGCCGCGAGCTGCTCGCCGCGCGCCACCACCGAGACGGCGTGGCCGGTCTGGGCGAGCTTGACCGCGAGATAGCCGCCGATCGCGCCGGCGCCGAAAATGCAGACCTTCATCGTATCCTGACCCGAACCTATGTCATCCTCGTTGCGCCTGGCGCATTGCCGCGGCGCGGCCCTGGCGCTTGCGGCATACGCGCGGCGTTATAGACTAATCGGCGAGACGCTCATTCCTTCGCGACGAGAGGAATTGCACATGGCCCGCTATCCGGTCCAGGCCGCGGTGAAGCTCAAGACCGTCACCGACGCGCGCCCGGCGCATATCAGCCAGCAGGAGTGGGAGCTGCGCGTGCAGCTGGCGGCGCTCTACCGCATCGTCGACCGCATGGGCTGGTCGCTGCTCATCTTCAACCACATCACCGTGCGCCTCCCTGGGCCCGAGCACCATTTCCTCATCAACCCCTACGGGCTGATGTACCACGAGGTGAAGGCCTCGAACCTCGTCAAGATCGACCTCAAGGGCAACAAGCTCGACGATTCGCCGTGGGATGTGAACCCGGCGGGCTTCCTCATCCACAGCGCGATCCACGAGCACGTGCCGGAGGCGATCTGCATCATCCACACGCACACCAAGGAAGGGCTCGCCGTCGCGTCGAAGAGGGACGGCTTGCGCAATACCAATTTCTACTCGGCGATGATCTACGACCACATCGCCTACCACGATTTCGAGGGGCTCACGGTGCGCGACGACGAGAAGGCGCGCATGGTGAAGAGCATCGGCCTGAAGCCGCTCGTGATCCTGCGCAACCACGGCCTGCTCGCGCACGGGCGCACGATCCCCGAGGCGTGGGCGCGCATGCTCAATCTGCAATGGGCGTGCGAGGCGCAGTGCGCGGCCGACGCGCTCCGGGGCGAGACGCTCGAAGTCTCGCGCGAGGCCACGATCAACTCGACGCGCGATGCCAGCCTCTTCGCCAACCGCCCGGTCTGCGGCGAAGACACCTTCGTCGCGCTGATGCGCGATCTCGACCGCACCGATCCGAGCTATCGCACTTAGCTATTCCTTCTCCTCTGAATCCTTCCGACGTTCGGCCTTCCTTTTCTTCTTCTTTTCCGGCTTTGCGTTGGCCTCGCTCTCGGGCCCGGCCGCGCGCGCTGCCTTGGGCGGTGAAGCCTCTTTCGGGACCGGCTCGGCGGAAGGTTCGGGCGGTGCGGGCGTCACGGGCTTCGTGTCGCCCTCGGATGCGGAAGGAGGCGGCGATGCGCTCGGTTCGGGCGCGGCTGCCGGCACCTCCGTCGACATTGGCGGCGCCGCCTCGGCCGTCGTCTCGACCTTCGGCTGCTCCGCGGACTTCATCTGCTCCTTGGGCTCCGCCCCGGCCGCAGGCTTCGCCTCTTCCGCCGCCTTCGCCTCCTTCGCGGGCGTCTCTTCCTTCGGCTTCACCTCTTCCTTGGGCTTCGCCGCTTGCTCGGGCTTTGCGTCTTCCTCGGCCTTCGCATGCGTGGGCTTGGGCTTCTGCTCTGGCTGCAGCGCCCAAGCCGGGACCGGCGGGCGTGGGCGCTGCGGCCCTTCTGCCACCGGCGCCGGCACGGCTTCGGCGGCCGGCACTGCTGCGGGAATTTCCGCCGGCAGCGCGGTGGCCGGCTTGCGGAAATCGCCGGGCTCGAGCAGGAGGGAAGTGACGATGCCGAACACGAGCCCCCAGAACGGCGCGCCGATGCCGAGCAGCTCGAACCGCGCCTCGGGGATGAGCTCGGTGACTGTCACGACCATGCACACGACGGCGCCGGCCGTGAACCTCCCGCCGAACGCGGCGGCGAGCGATTGCTGCAGCACGCGCAGCATGGCGAGGCCGCCGATCACGTAGATGAACGCGTCGGGCACGGCGAGTGCCACGCTCGTGATGCCGGGCGCGAACAGGCCGAACAGCACGGCGAACACGCCCCAGATCAGCGCGCCGAGATAATGCGTCTTGGGCGGCCCGCTGGTGCAGAGGATGGCATTGGCGGGGCCGGTCAGGCAGGTGCAGACGGCGCCGAACAGGCCGAAGACGACCGTGCCCGCGCCGCAGACGGCGGTGATCGTGTTGGGCGGCGGATCGTGCCGGTTCATGCGCAGGATGCCGATGCCTTGCGCGTTCTGCAGCACCACGACCGAGATCGCGAGCGGCAGCACGAGATCGAGCAGCGCCGCCTCGGTGAATTTCGGGACGAAGAAGACCGGATCGGCGAGGAGGCCGCCGGCCCCCTCGCGCGGCGCGAAGCCGCCGAGGAAGCCGATCGCGACGCCGCCCGCCGCGAGCGCCGCCACCACGGGCGGCACGAAGCGGCCGAGCGGGCCGATCAGCGAGAACAGCACGAAGCCGCCGGTGGCCGCCGCCGCCACGATCGGCGCCTTGTCGAAGCCGTCGATGGCGAGGAGGCCGAACTTGAGGAACAGGCCCGCCACCATCGCCATCACGATCGGCTGCGGCATCCAATCCATGATCTTCTTGAACAAGCCGCTCAGGCCCAGCGCCAGCATCAGCGCGCCGGTGACCACATAGGCGCCGACGATCTCGGGATAGGGAAACTTGATGAGCCCGGCGCCGACGATGGCGGTGCCGGGAATCGTCCACGCCATCGCGAGCGGCTGGCGGTAGAAATAGCTCATCGCGAAGGTGAGGACGCCGCCGAGGCCGAACGCGATCGAGATCCACGACGCGATCTCGGCCGGCTTCAGCCCGCCGGCGATGCCGACGGTCAGGATCAGTGCCACCGGCCCGGTGCAGGCGAAGAGAAAGCTCACCAGCGCGTTGGCGAGATGGTGCCCGCGCAGGCCGGCCAGCATTTCGCCCCCGCCCGGCCACGGCCGCGCCAAGCGCTCCAGTACCAACAGCCGCAAATCGATCTCCTCTCCGCCGCGCCCGCTTTCCCGCGGGGCCCGCACGCTAGCCGCGTGCGGCAAAGCGCGTCAACGCGGCGAGAGGTGCGGGCGCCCGAGGGCCGGAACCGCGCCGCGCGCCGACCGTTGCCTCATCGCAAGACCCGATGAACCGCCCCCGCACCGAGAGAGGCAAGCCGCTCGTCGTCGTCACCGGCATGGCGGGCGAGATCGGCGGTGCGCTGGCGAAGGCGCTCGCCGCCGATTACCGCGTAGTCGGGCTCGACCTCAAGCCCGAGCACGCCGCGGCCGAGTGCATCAAGGTCGATCTCACCTCCGACGAATCGACGGCGCACGCGTTCGCGACGCTGCGCGAGCGCCACGGCGGCGCGATCGCGTCCGTCATCCATCTCGCCGCCTACTTCGACTTCTCGGGCGAGGAGCATCCGCTCTACGAGAAAGTGAACGTCGCGGGGACGCGCCGGCTGCTCCGCGCGCTGCGCGACTTCGAGGTCGAGCAGTTCGTGTACTCGGGCACGATGCTCGTGCATGCGCCGGCCAAGGTCGGCGAGCGCATTGACGAAAGCGCGCCGGTCGCGCCGCGCTGGGCTTACCCGAAATCCAAGGCGGCGACCGAGAAGACGATCGCCAAGGAGCACGGCCGCATCCGCTCCGTGCTGCTGCATTTGGCCGGCGTCTACGACGACCGCACGGTCGTGCCGACGCTCGCGCACCAGATCGCGCGCATCTACGAGCGCGAGGTGACCAGCCACCTCTACCCCGGCGACCTCGCTGCCGGGCAGTCGATGCTCCATCGCGACGACATGGTCGACGCGTTCCGCCGCACGGTCGAGCGCCGCGCGGCGCTGCCCGACAGCGTCACGATCCTCGTGGGCGAGCCCGATCCGTTGAGCTACGACCAGCTGCAGGACCTGATCGGCCGCCTCATCCACGGCGAGCGCGAATGGGCGACGCTCCAGGTGCCGAAGCCGATGGCGCGCATCGGCGCCTGGGCCCAGCTCGCGGCCGAGCCGATCGTGCCCGACGCCATCGACCGCGGCGAGCAGCCCTTCGTGCGCCCGTTCATGATCGACCTCGCCGACGATCACTACGCGCTCGACATTTCGCGCGCGAAGGAACTGCTCGGCTGGGAGCCGAAGCATCACATCCGCACGGCGTTGCCCAAGATCATCGCCGCGCTCAAGGACGATCCCGCCGGCTGGTACAAGGCCAACCGCATCCTGCCGCCGGGCTGGCTCGAGAGCGCCGAGCGGAGCGTCGACGATCCCGAGGCGCTGCGCCGCCGCCACGAAGAGCGCTATCGCGCCGACCACGCCGCCCATCTCTGGGCGCAGTTCGCCAATCTCGGCATCGGCACCTGGCTCGTCACGGCGCCGCCGCTGCTCGGCTTCGGCTGGGGCGCGCTTGCCGCGAGCGACATCGCTTCGGGCGCCGCGGTGATCGCGCTCTCGCTGCTGTCGCTGTCGTGGCAGCTCGGCGTCTTGCGCTGGATCACCGCCCTCATCGGCACCTGGCTCCTGTTCGCGCCGCTCGTGTTCTGGACGCCGAGCGCCGCCGCCTACCTCAACGATACGCTGTGCGGCACGCTGGTGATCGGCTTCGCCGTGCTGACCAAGCCGGTGCCCGGCATCAATCCGGCGGCGCTCGCGGGGCCCGACGTGCCGCCGGGCTGGGACTACTCGCCCTCGAGCTGGTTCCAGCGCCTGCCGATCATCCTGCTCGCCGTGACCGGCCTCCACATCTCGCGCTATCTCGCCGCCTACCAGCTCGGCCACATCCCCGGGGTCTGGGACCCGTTCTTCCGCGGCGGGCCGGATCCCAAGAACGGCACCGAGGAGATCATCACCTCCTACGTCTCCGAGGCGTGGCCGATCTCCGATGCCTGCGTCGGCGCCGTCACCTACGCGCTCGAGATCCTGACCGGCGTCATCGGCGCCGCCAACCGCTGGCGCACCATGCCGTGGCTCGTGCTGCTGTTCGGCGTGATGATCGCGCCGCTCGGCATCGTGTCGATCACGTTCATCATCATCCAGCCGGTGCTGCTCGGCACCTGGTGCACGCTGTGCCTCGTCGCCGCCGCCGCCATGCTGATCCAGATTCCGTACTCGCTCGACGAGCTGGTGGCGACCTGGCAGTTCCTGGTCCGCCGCCGGCGCGCGGGCCAGCGCATCGTGCGCGTGTTCGTCGTCGGCGACACCGACGACGGCTCGACGCGCGTCAAGGGCGATTTCGCGCAGCGGCCGGGCGCCATCCTGCGCGAGATGGTATCGGGCGGCGTGAGCGTGCCGTGGAACCTCGCCGTCTCGATCGCGATCGGCGTCTGGCTCATGTTCACGCGCGCGGCGTTCGGCACCTCCGGCGCCGCGGCCGATGCGGATCACGTGATCGGCTCGCTGGTGATCACCGTGTCGGTGACGGCGCTGGCCGAAGTGGCGCGCGTCGTCCGCTACTTGAACGTGCTGCTGGGGGCGGGGCTGATCGCCGCGACCTTCATCCTGGCGCCCGGCGTCTGGCCGATGCTGTCGGGCGCGGTGGCGGGCGCGGCGCTGATCCTCTTGAGCTTCCGCCGCGGGCCGGTCTTGAGCCGCTACGGCGATTGGCAGCGGCGCATCGCGTGAACCGCAGGTGTTGCACGCCGGCATGCGCTCGGCGCATGATCCGGCGGCAGGGTTTCGCGTGAGCAGGATCGGATGTCGGGGGTTTCGCCAAGGTCGATCGAGCGCCAGCACGCGCGGCGCAACGGCGAGGAAGGTGCCGGCGCGGGCGGCGCGCGCCCGGCGCGGCGCGGGCCGCTCCAGCTCGGCTACCTCAGCGAGCACATCGGCTACGTGGTGCGGCGCGCGCAGCTTGCGATCTTCAAGGACTTCATCAAGACCATGGCGCCGGTCGACATCCGGCCCGCGCAATATTCGGTGCTGATCGTGATCGGCGAGAACCCGGGTCTCACCCAGGCCGCGCTCGGCCGCGCGCTCGCGATCAAGCGCGCCAATCTCGTCGGCATGCTGAACGAGCTCGAGCGGCGGAAGCTCGCGCGCCGCGTCGCCTCGCCCTCCGACCGCCGCTCGCACGCGCTCTTTCTCACCGCGACCGGCCGGCAGATGCTGGCGCGCTTCCACCGCCTGGCGCTCGAGCACGAGAAGCGCGCCACGCGCGCGCTCGACCCGGCCGAGAAGCGCGTGCTGCTGGAATTGCTGGTCCGTGTCGCGCGCTCCCTCGATTGAGCGGGAAGGGCCCGAATTGACGAAATTCGTAATGATGTATAACAATATCGGCCGATGGGGACGATCCGGGAGCCCGCCCCAAGAGCGGGCCGCAAAGAATCACGAGAGGCTTCTCTCCCAGCGGAGACCACGAGGAGGAACATTCCATGACGCGCAAATCGCCGAACAACCGCATTGAGCGCCGCAAATTCCTGGCCGGCGCCGCCGCCGGCACCGTGGCGGCGGCCGTGCCGCTGCGCTTCGCGCATGGCCAGGGCCAGAAGCTCAAGGTCGGCGTGCTGCTCCCGCGCTCGGGCCCGCAGGCGCAGATCGGCATCGACTGCCAGCGCGGCGCCGATTGCGCGCCCGAGGTCTTGAAGGCCAAGGGCTATCCCGAGTTCGAGTTCGTGCTCGGCGACACCGAGACCAAGCCCGAGATCGCGCGCGCCCAGGCCGAGAAGATGATCGGCCAGGGCATCCACATCCTGGTCGGCTGCTTCGATTCGGGCCAGACCATGGCCGCCGCCCAGGTCTGCGAGCAGAAGGGCATCCCGTTCTCGGTGTCCATCGCGGCGGTGCCGGCGCTGACCGAGCAGGGCTACAAGACGGTGTTCCGGAACTTCCCGACCGGGCCGATGATCGCCGCGGATTCGTTCAACCTGCAGAAGGCGCTGTTCCAAAGCACCGGCAAGGCGCCGCAGACGGTCGTCATGCTGCACGTCAACGATACGTTCGGCATGAGCCAGAAGGACGCCAACGTGGCCGGCGCTCCCAAGTTCGGCATGCCGTACAAGTTCGTCGACACGATCGCCTACGACCCGACCGCGCGAGACCTCTCGGCCGAGGTGCGCAAGGCCAAGGCGACGAACGCCGACATGCTCTGGGTCATCAGCCGCCTCAACGATGCGATCCTGATCTGCCAGGAGATGGTGAAGCAGCGCTGGGAGCCGATGGGCATCCTCTCGAGCGGGCCGGGCTGGTACGACGTGCCGTTCATGAAGGCGCTCGGCAAGTACGGCGACGACGTGGTCAGCACCGTGCCGTGGCACGATCCGAAGAAGGCGACGTCGAAGGCGCTCGAGGCGGTGTTCAAGAAGAAGTTCCCCGACCGCGAACTCAACACCAACCACACCTACACCTTCGAGGGCGTGATGGTGGCCGTGGACGCGTTCAAGCGCGCCGGCTCGACCGAGCCCGGCAAGCTCATCGAGGCGCTCAAGAAGACCGACATCAAGGACAACGTGGTCACGGGTCCCGGCGTCAAGTTCAACGCGAAGGGCCAGAACGCCGACATCAAGATGTCGGCGATCCAGAACCGCGGCGGCAAGAACCTCGTCATCTTCCCGGCGGAGGCGGCCCAGGCGAAGCCGAACTGGCCGATGCGCCCGTGGGGCAAGCGCGGCTGACCCGCCGCGCGAACGCCGCCTAGCGGCGGAGTTCCGCAACCCATCGCCCGCTCGGCCGCGGCGCGTCCCGGCCGGGCGGGCCTTGTGTTTCGTCGCGAGGGTGGATTCAGCAATTTCACCAGGGCTCGAGGGGGAGCCGGTTGGACACCGTCACGATCATCAACGCGCTCGTCAGCGGGCTTCTGACCGGCCTCGTCTACGGCCTCAGCGCGCTCGGGCTCTCGGTCATCTTCGGCGTGATCCGCATCGTCAACTTCGCGCACGGCGAGCTCATGGTGCTGGGCATGTTCCTGGCGCTGCTGCTGTTCCGCTGGCTTGGCCTCGATCCGCTCTGGTCGGTGCCGATCGGCGCCGCGCTGCTGTTCCTCGTCGGCTATGCGCTGCAGCACTTCGTCGTGCGGCGGGTCGCGTATCTTCCCGACCACATGCAATTCCTGCTCCTGGCCGGCATCGCGATCATGCTGGTGAGCGCGTGCCTCGTCGCCTTCGGCCCCGACGCGCAAGGCGTGCAGCTCGACTACGCGCTCGACAGCTTCGCGCTCGGCAGCCTCATCATCGACAAGGTGCGCCTCTACGCGGCGCTCGCCGCCATCGCGGTGGCCTCGGCGCTCTTGCTGTTCTTCAAGTACTCGCCGACCGGCCGCGCGATCCGCGCCTGCGCCGACAACCATCTCGGCGCCAAGGTCGTGGGCCTCAACGTCGACCGTCTCTATGCGCTGACCTTCGGCATCGGCGCCGCCTGCATCGGCGCGGCCGGCTGCATCATCCTCTTGCTGGTGCAGGTGCATCCCTATCTGGCGCCGCCCTACACCTTGCTCGCCTTCATCGTCGTCATCATCGGCGGCATGGGCAGCCTGTTCGGCGCGCTTTTGGGCGGGATCCTGATCGGCGTGGCCGAGGAGCTGGCCTCGATCGTGGGCGAGCCCTCGCTCAAGACCGCGTTCAGCTTCGCGCTGCTGATCGTCGTGCTGCTGCTGCGGCCGCAGGGATTGCTCGGCAGGGCCGTGCGATGAGCGATCTCACGGCGAGCGGGCGGGCGGCGCTGATCGCCTTCGCGGCGCTTCTGCTCGTGCTGCCCTGGGTGGTGTCGAGCTACGTGCTGTCGGTCGCGGTCATCTGCCTCTATCTCGCCTATGTCGGGCAGGCCTGGAACCTGATGCTCGGCTTCGCCGGCCTGCTCTCGATCGGCCATGCGCTGTTCGTCGGCCTCGGCGCTTATGCCAGCGGCTATCTCTTCGCCAAGTACGACGTGCCGCCCGCGATCGGCATCGTCGCCGCGGTCGCGATCGCCATGCTGATGGGCGCGGTCATCGGCTACCTCGGCTTCCGCTTCGCGATCGGCGGGGTCTATTTCGCGCTGCTCACGATCGCGTTCGCCGAGTTCGTGCGCATCCTGCTCGAGCACGCGAAGTTCCTCGGCGGCACGCAGGGATTGTTCCTGCCGGTGTCGCAGGAAAGCCGGCGCGGCGTCGATCTCATCAATCTGCGCGGCTGGCCCGAGATGTACTACTACGTGATCCTGGCGCTCTGCCTCGGCGCCTTCGTGCTCTGCCGCGCGCTGCTCGAGAGCCGCGTCGGCTACTATTGGCGCGCGATCCGCGACAACCCCGAGGCCGCCGCGGCCGTCGGCGTCGACATCTTCCGCTTCCGCATGTACGCGGTGGTGCTCTCGGCGGGCATGACCGGCGCCGCCGGCGTCTTCCGCGCGTTCTACGACAACCTCCTGTTCCCCGATCAGGTGCTCAACATCGAGAAATCGATCGAGATCACGCTGGCGCCGATCGTGGGCGGCGTCGGCACCTTGTTCGGCCCGATCTTCGGCGCCTTCGTGCTGACGCCGCTGAGCGAACTTCTGACCGACGTCGTCGAGGGCCTCAAGGACCTCGGCATCATCGCCAAGAACGTGAAGACCGACGGCGCGAAGCTGCTGTTCTGGGGCCTTGCGGTCGTGCTGATCGTGCTGTTCAAGCCCACCGGGCTCTGGCCCTGGGTGTGCCGGCGGCTCGGGCTCGTGAAAGCGCCGGGCGCGCGGAGCTGAGCCGATGGCGCTGCTCGAAGTCGAGGGCCTTTCGAAGAGCTTCCGCGGCCTGCGCGCGGTGGCCGACGTCTCGTTCACCGTCGAGGAGCAGGGCATCGTGGCGCTGATCGGCCCCAACGGCGCCGGCAAGACCACGTGCTTCAACCTCATCGCCGGCGCGATGCGCCCCGATGCGGGAACCGTGCGCCTCTCGGGTGCCGACATCACGGGGCTCCGCGCCGACCGCGTCTGCGATGCCGGGATCGGCCGCACGTTCCAGCTCGTGAAGCCGTTCCAGGATCTCACCGTGCTCGAGAACGTCACGGTGGGCGCGCTGCACAAGAGCGCGACCGTCGCGGCCGCCAAGCGCGATGCGGCGCGCTTTCTCGACTTGATGGAGCTCAGCGACAAGCTGCACATGCACGCCGCCAACCTGACCTTGCCGGACCGCAAGCGGCTCGAAGTGGCGCGCGCGCTCGCGACCGCGCCGAAGCTCCTGCTGCTCGACGAGGTGATGGCGGGCTTGAGGCCCACCGAGACCGACCGCATGGTGGCGGCGCTGAAGCGTCTCGTCGCCGAGACCGGGCTCACGATCCTGCTCATCGAGCACGTGATGCGCGCGGTGATGGCGCTCTCGCACCACGTGATCGTGCTGCATCACGGCGAGAAGATCAGCGAGGGCACGCCCGAGCACGTGACCCAGGACCCGGCGGTGCTCGAATGCTATCTCGGCGAGGGCGCGATATGATCCCGACGCGTCCATTCCCTTCGCCGTCATCCCGACCGAAGCGGCTGCGCCTCTTCGCGCAGCCGCGAAGTGGAGGGATCGCGGGCCGCGCACGCGCGGCGGTTAAGCTGCATCATCGCGCGAACTTGGCGCGCGATCCCTCCACGCCGCACGGCGCCCGAGGCGCCGTGCTCCGGTCGGGATGACGGTCAAGTCATGGGCTCGCTGACATGATCCTCGCCGCCGAGGACATCCACCTCTACTACGGCGACGCCCAGGCGCTCGACGGCGTCTCGATCGAGGTGCGCGCCAAGGAGATCGTCGCCATCGTCGGCGCCAACGGCGCCGGCAAGTCGTCGCTGATCCGCACCATCGCCGGCATCGAACGCCCGCGCCAAGGGCGCATCCGGTTCAAGGGCACCGACATCACCGGCTGGCCGAGCCACAAGGTCTGCGATCTCGGCATCGGCCAGGTGGCGGAGGGGCGCCAGATCTTCCCGACGCTCACGGTCGACGAGAACCTCGAGGTCGGCGCCTATCTGCCGCGCGGGCGCGCCGCCAAGGCAGAGGCGCGCGAGCGCGTCTACGCGATGTTTCCGCGCCTCGCCGAGCGGCGCAGCCAATATGCCGGCACCATGTCGGGCGGCGAGCAGCAGATGCTCGCGATCGGCCGGTGCCTCATGGGCCAGCCCGAGCTCATCATGTTCGACGAGCCCTCGCTCGGCCTCGCCCCCACCATCGTGCAGGAGGTGTTTCGCGTGATCGAGCGCTTGAACGCGGACGGGGCCACGATCATCCTCGTCGAGCAGAACGTCGCCGTCTCGCTGGCGCTGGCGCAGCACGCCTACGTGCTCGAAAACGGCCGCATCACCTTGAAGGGCACGGGCAAGGAGCTGCTCGCCAACGACCAGGTGCGCCAGGCCTATATGGGGCTGTAGACGCGCCGCGCGCGGCGGCTATCCTTGCGGCATGTCCGAAGCCGGCCCGTTCGGTTCAGACACACCCGACGCCAGTCGCTACGTCCCCACCTCGGTGGTGCTCGAAGCGCTGCTGCGCGAGGCCAAGGACGAGCACGTGACGCTCGAATGGCTGCTCGACCGCCTGCACGAGCGCTCGTTCGGGATCGTGATGCTGCTGATGGGGCTCGTGGCGCTGCTGCCCGGCGCCTCGGCCGTGATGGCGGTGCTGCTCGCCGTGCCCGCGGTGCAGATGATGCTGCGGCGCGACCATCCGATTTTCCCGGGCTTCATCGCGCGGCGGCGGATCTCGACGGCGCGGCTCGCGAAGCTCATCGCGCGCATCAACAAGGGGCTGCGCCGGCTCGAGCGCATCATCCGCCCGCGCTGGCCGACCCCGTTCCAGGCCACGAAACAGGTGGTCGGCTTCGTCGTGCTGCTGATGGGGGCGGCGCTGCTGGTGCCGGTCCCGTTCAGCCAGGTGGTCCCGGCGCTGATCATCATCCTGCTCGCGTTCGCCTACCTCGAGGAGGACGGCGTCGTGCTGGCCCTCGCACTCGCCGCGGCCCTCGTCTCGCTCGTCGTGCTCGGCGCCACCGTGTGGGCGACCCTGCGCGGCATCGACTGGCTCGAGCGGCTGTAGCGGTGTTGGTCGCCGCGCTGCGACCCTTGGCTTTCATTGGCTTTGCTTGGCTTTCCTTGGCTTTTTGCGGCTCCCGACCTTGGCTTTCCTTGGCTTTTCGCGCGCGGCCACCTTGGCTTTTGTTGGCTTTTTCGCCGACCCACCTTGGCTTTCCTTGGCTTTTTCGTCGCCGCCCGCGCTCTCGGAAGACGCCGGGCGCCCGACCATTCCGGCAAGCACGGCCTGAAGCCGCAGTGCCGCCACCGCCGCCGCCTGGTTGCGATCGCCGAGCGCCTCGAAGAACACCGCTTCGAGCTTGTCGTGCAGCGTATCGCGCTCGACGACGTAATGGATTCCCCGTTCCGCGCGCAGTTGCGCGATGCGGTCGAGCACCAGCGGATTCTTGATCAGCCGCGAGCCGTAGGGCGCCGCGTTCTCCTCGGAATAGCCGGCGAGGATGGCGGCGCGGGTGCCGACCGGCTGCGCCGCGTAGTGTTCGCAGAAGAGCTCCTGCCGCGGCGTGAGCTGGCCGCCGCGCGGGATCTCTTCCGGTGCGGGCTCGGGCGGCTCGGAGCCGGGACGCCTCTCCCAGCGCGCCGCGGCGCAGACCCGTTCGGCCTCGCCTTGCCGCTCCTGCGCCTCTTCGTATTCCTCGACGATGCGGTGATGCTGCTCCGTCACGGCGTAGCTCTCGTTCCCGGGCAGGAAGGGGAAGTAGATGTAGTAACAGCCGCGCAGCTCCGGCGGGTGCTGGTCGTAATCGTTCCACGGCCCGTGCGCACACGCGTCGGCGAAGGGAATGGGATTCGGCAGCTCGGGGTAGAGCAGGCGCAGCCGCACCTCTTCCGGCGGGCGCTTCAGTTGCTGGCTGACGAAGGCGAGGTCCATGGTCGCATCGCATCTTGAAAACGTTGCTCAGATAGCAGCCGGCCCGAGCGTTGTCAAGAATAAAAAGAGAACGTTTTGGGGAGGCTGCGGGGCGCGCAACGGGTCAGGCGCGCCACGCCGCCACGACCGCCATCGACATGAGCAGGAGCACGCCAATCACCAGCGCGACGACGCCGGCCCAGCCGAACGCGGCGTAGGCGGGGGCGGGGACGAGCGCGCCGACGCTGCCGCCGATGTAGTAGGCGGAGACGTAGAGCCCGACCGCGCTCGAGCGGCCGGCGATGTTGGCGGTGGCGAGAAAGCCGTTGGCCAGCGCCTGGCAGACGAAGCCGCACGCCGCCGCGATCCCGAGTCCCACGACGATCGCCGCGAGTGAGGGTGCCAACGTGAGCGCCAGCGCCGCGCCCCACACGATGATCGCGAGCACGGCCACGCGGCGACGGCCGAACCGCATCACGGCGCGTCCGCTCCACGGGGTGACGAGCACCCCGAAGAGGTAGACGATGAAGATCGAGCCCAGCGCCGAAGCGGAGAGCGCGTAGGGCGGGGCGGCGAGATGGAAGTTCACATAGGTGAACGCCGCCGCGAACGCGAACAGGATCGCGAAGCCGACGGCGAAGGTGGCGAGGAGGCGCGTATCGCGGAGATGGCGCGGCATCGCGCGCAGCGCACTTGCGAGATCGGCGGCAGGCAGGAACTTCCGCTCGCGCGGCAGCGAGA
>SBBV01000450.1 GCA_005240015.1 Candidatus Odyssella thessalonicensis
GATACATGAGGCGCATCGCCATCGCGCGCGCGGTCATCAACCGGCCGAGCCTGCTCCTGGCCGACGAGCCCACCGGCAACGTCGACGACGCCATGGCGATGCGCCTCATGTATCTGTTCGAGGAGCTGAACCGCATGGGCACGACGGTGGTGATCGCCACGCACAACGAGAACCTCGTCAGCAAATTTGACTATCCGCGCCTGCTGCTCGCCAACGGCATGCTCGCCCAGGACGGCCCGTGACCGCGTTCATGCGCCTCGCCCCGTTCCGCCATCCGTCCGACATCCCGCTCGATCGCGATCCCGCCGCGCGCACGTTGCCCTGGATCATCGCGGTGATGGCGTTTCTCGCCACCATCGCGCTCGCCGGCGCCATCTTGTTGAACGGCGTGATCGTGCGCTGGAGCAACAGCCTGACCGGCACGCTCACGATCCAGCTGCCCGCCGCCGCCGGCGCCGACGAGACCGAGCAGCGCATCAAGCGCGTGGTGGCGCTGCTGCGCGACCAGCCCGGCATCGCGCGCGTCCGCGTGCTTTCCGCAGGCGAATCCGCGGCGCTGGTCGAGCCCTGGCTCGGCCGCGGCGCCGCCGCGATCGGCCTGCCGCTGCCGCGGCTCATCGATGTGGGCCTCGCCGACGGCGCGCGCGTCGACCTCGCCGATCTTCGGAAGCGCGTCGAGGCGGCGGCACCCGACGCCACCGTCGAAGAGCATCAGAAATGGCTCGATGAGATGATCGGCGTGATCCGCTGGGGCTGGCGGCTCGCGCTCGTCATCGTCGTGCTGATCTTCTTCGCCGCGGGCATGACGATCGTGTTCGCGATGCGCACCAGTCTCCGCATCCACCGCAACGTCACCGACGTGCTGCATCTGATCGGCGCGCGCGACCAATACATCGCCGAGCAGTTCCAGAGGCACGCATTCCGCCTGGGCCTCCTGGGCGGCCTCGTCGGCGCCGGGTTCGCGGCGCTGGTCATCATCGGCCTGGAGCGCGTGCTGGCGAAGGTGGAGACGCTGCAGGCCATGCATCTCGAGCTGCCGTTCTGGGCGTGGGCGATCCTGGCGCTGGTGCCGCCGGCGGCGGCGCTGCTCGCGGCCGTGGCCGCGCGGTATACCGTGCTGCGCGGCCTCGCTAGAATGATGTGAGCCCCGTCCCCGCATCGTGATGGCCCGCATCGATCCCCGTACCGCCCGTTCGCGCGGCTTCGTCGAGCCGGCGCGCCGGCCCGGTGCGCTGATGCAGCTCATGCTGTTCGTCTGGTTCCTCGTCCGCTTCGTCGTGGCGGGCGCGCTGACGGCCGCGTTCCTGGGCCTCGTGGCACTCATCTGGTTCGGCGTCACGATGCCCGAGGCGCCCGACGAACCCGAGGCCAAGACCGACGCCATCGTCGTCTTGACCGGACCGGGCGGACGGCTGGAGCCGGCCTATGCGCTGCTGCAAAAGGGCCTTTCCAACCGCATGTTCGTCACCGGCGTCTACCAGCGGCTCAGCAAGCCCGAGCTTCTGAAGCTGCTCGGCGATCCGCCGCCGGAGCTGGCGGCGCGCATCGAGCTCGGCTATCGCGCCCTCCACACGCGCGGCAATGCCGGCGAAACCGCGGCCTGGTTCAACAGCCAGAACATGAAATCGATGCGCCTCGTGACCGGCAACTACCACATGCGGCGGAGCGTGCTGCTGTTCCGGCGCGCCTTGCCCGATGCGCGCATCCTCGCGCATCCGGTCCCGCGCAAGGGGCTCGGGCCGCGCGATTGGTGGACCCAGAAGGAGGGCGCGCGCGACCTCGCGCTGGAGCTCGGGAAGCTCTTCGCGGCATTCTTCTACATTCCCGTCGGCTCCTGAGACCGGCCGGATGGCCTTCTTCCGCTCCACCGTCTTCTGGATTGCGGCCACGCTGTTCACGCTGGGGATCGCGATCGCGGCGCTGCCGACGCTGTTCTTCCACCGCGATGTCACCTATCGCTGGTGCCGGTTCTGGGCGCGCTCGCTCCTGTGGCTGATGCGCGCCGTCTGCGGCCTCGACTATCGCGTGGTGGGTCTCGCCGCGGTGCCGCCGGGCCCGCTGATCTTCGCGCTGAAGCACCAGAGTGCCTGGGAGACGATCGCATTCCCGGCACTGGCGCCGCCGATCTCCGGCGTCTTGAAGCGCGAGCTGCTCATGATCCCGGTCTATGGCTGGTACATGCGGCGGCTCGGCATGGTGCCGATCGACCGGCGTGCCGCCGGCGCCGCGATCCGCGAAATGCTGCGCCGGGCCAAGGACGAAGCCGCGCGCGGGCGTTCGATCATGATCATGCCCGAAGGCACGCGCCTGCCGCCCGGGCGCACCGGCCGCTATCACCCGGGTGTCGCCGCGCTCTACACCGTGCTCGGTCTTCCGGTGGTGCCGGTGGCCCTCAACTCGGGCCTCTACTGGAGCCGGCGCAGCCTCCTGCTCCGGCCCGGCACCGTCACGATGGAGTTCCTGCTGCCGCTCGCACCCGGGCTCGAGCGCAAGGAATTCATGAGCCAGCTGCAGGAGCGCATCGAAACCGCGGCCGAGCGCCTGCGATTGGAGGCGCTCAAGCAAATCGCGCCGGCCGAGCCGGCCGCCTGAGCGGGCGCCGGCACTGCCGATTTCTGTGCATAATGTCGGGGATTTCACACATTGAAATGGAACTTTCTCGGATCTGCCAAAACTCGGCAAAACTGCGCTGCGCCGCCGGCAAGCAGCGGCGTTGACTTGTCGCCGCGGTTTGGAACAAAATGTGTACGATCCGTGGGCGGCCCCGGCCGGCCCTTAACGGCGCTCAGGTATCGCGAGGACGATAAGGAATGATGGGAGCCTGATATGTGCGCGTGGGCGCTGCAATTGATCGCGAACCGCTTCGTATCTAAATTGTTCTATCCTGCACGAATGAGAGCACGAGGAGTTGGCCGGTGACCGAGGTCGCGGGCATTTCGCAGCAGATCTGGGACATGAAGTACCGGCTCAAGGGGCCGGACGGCGCGCCGCTCGACAAGACGATCGAGGACACCTGGCGCCGCGTCGCCCGTGCGCTCGCCTCGGTCGAGAAGGATCCTGCGAAGTGGGAGGCCGAGTTCTATTCGGCCATGCAGGATTTCCGCTTCCTGCCGGCGGGCCGGATCCTGGCCGGCGCCGGCACCAAGCGGCACGTGACGCTCTTCAACTGCTTCGTGATGGGCACGATCCCGGACGACATGTCGGGGATCTTCCAGCATTTGAAGGAAGCCGCGCTCACGATGCAGCAGGGCGGCGGCATCGGCTACGATTTCTCCACCTTGCGTCCGCGCGGAGCGCCGGTGCGCGGCGTCGGCGCCGACGCCTCCGGCCCGCTCTCGTTCATGGACGTATGGGACGCGATGTGCCGGACCATCATGAGCGCCGGCTTCCGGCGCGGCGCGATGATGGCGACGCTTCGCTGCGACCACCCTGACATCGAGGCTTTCATCGAGGCGAAGCGCGAGCCCGGACGGCTCCGGATGTTCAACCTGTCGGTGCTGGTCAGCGACGCCTTCATGGAGGCGATCAAGGAGGATCGGCCCTGGCAGCTCAAATTTGACGGTACGGTCTATAAGACCATTGCCGCGCGCGAGCTGTGGGACCGCATCATGCGTGCGACCTACACCTATGCCGAGCCCGGCGTGATCTTCATCGACCGCATCAATCGGCGCAATCCGCTTTACTATAGCGAGCTAATTCAAGCCACCAACCCATGCGGCGAGCAGCCGCTTCCGCCTTATGGCGCGTGCCTGCTCGGCTCGATCAACCTCGCGAAGCTGGTCAAGAACCCGTTCGAAGAGGGTGCCGAGGTCGACTTGGCCGAGCTCGAGCGGGTGGCGCGCATTGCCGTGCGGATGATGGATAATGTTACCGATCTTTCTAAATTTCCATTGCAGGCGCAGGTGGAGGAGGCGCAGAGAAAAAGACGGATCGGTCTAGGAGTAACAGGCCTAGCCGACGCGCTGATCATGTGCCGCGAGCGGTATGGATCGGCGCGCTCGCTTCGGCTGGCGGAGAACTGGACCAAGGCGATCCAGCGGGCGGCATACCTTTCCTCGTCCGAGATTGCCGCGGAGAAGGGCTCATTCCCGCTCTTTGACGGCGCTAAGTACCTGTCCGGCGAGTACATCTCTGAATTAGACCAAGAGGTTAAATCAGCGATCGGGCAGAGCGGTCTGAGGACCGCTCTTGTCACCTCAATTGCTCCGACTGGTACTATTTCGATTTTCGCCGACAATGTGTCGTCGGGCATCGAGCCGGTCTTTGCCTTTACCCATAGGCGCAGTGTCTTGATGCCCGACGGCACGCGCCGCGAGGAAGAGGTTGCCGACTACGCTTACCGCTTGTTCCGCCGGATAAAGGGCGAGCACGCGCCGCTGCCAGACTATTTCGTCGATGCGCAGCAGCTCTCGCCCAAGGACCACGTGGCGATGCAGGCGGCTGTGCAGAAGTATGTGGACAGCTCGATATCGAAGACCATCAATTGCCCGGAAGACCTGTCCTTCGCGGCGTTCAAGGATGTGTATCTTTTGGCCTATGATTTGGGCTGCAAAGGCTGCACGACTTATCGCCCGAATCCGGTGACCGGCGCGGTCCTTTCGCTCAAGAAGGAGCAGGAAGAGGCGCGCGCCGAGCCCGAGCTGCCGCTGCCGCGGGTCGAGGGTGCCAAGCCGCGCGATCCGTTCGAGGCCGGCGGCGTCGTCTACATGACGCGGCCGCTCGACCGGCCCGAAGCCTTGCCGGGCCGCACCTACAAGATCCGCTGGCCCGAGAGCGACCACGCGATCTACATCACGCTCAACGACATCATCCAGGACGGGCGGCGGCGGCCGTTCGAAGTATTCATAAATTCCAAGAACATGGAGCATTATGCCTGGACGGTCGGTCTAACTCGCATGATCAGCGCCGTATTCCGCCGCGGCGGCGATGTTTCGTTCGTCGTCGATGAGCTGAAGGCGGTCTTCGATCCGCGCGGCGGCCAATGGGTCGACAAGAAATACGTGCCCTCGCTGCTCGCCGCGATCGGCGACGTCATCGAGCGGCACATGATCGATATCGGCTTCATCCCCAATCCCAAGGAGGCGCGCGAGGGGCAGCGCGAGCTCAAGGTCGTCGGCGGCAACGATCTGCGCCTCGGCGAGGGGGGCGGCGGGGCGGACGGC
>SBBV01000200.1 GCA_005240015.1 Candidatus Odyssella thessalonicensis
ATCGTGTCGTCCCCGCGAAAGCGGGGACCCACGTGCAATGCCGCGCCTGGGCGTTGGAACACTTGTGCGGCGGAGACGCCGCATGGGTCCCCGCTTTCGCGGGGACGACAACTTGAAACAGCCGGTACGACCTAGATCGGCAGCGCGACGCGGTGGGCGAGCATGCCGGGCTGCGGGTAGTCGAGCGTGAGCCGCCCGCCCAGCGACTCGGCCATGCGCGCGGTGAAGTAGCCGTGCACGCTCCTGGGGGTCAGCTGCTCGAGCGAGGCCGTCCCCATCATCGCGGCGAGGGTCGCTTCCTCGACGCGGACCCCCTGCCCCTGCGCCACGACCGTGAACTTAAGCTGCTGCTGCGCCGGCTCGACGAAGACCTCGATGCTGCCGCCGCGCGGCAGGCTCTCGCCGCCGAGCGCGACCATGTTCAGCAACAGCTTCAGCGACTCGTCGCCGAACGGCCAGGCGGCCGGGCCGTCGGCCTCGGGCCACACGATCTTGTTGCGCGGGCCGATCACCGCCGCGGTCAGGAGATCGCGGCCCTCGCGCAGCGTCTTGATGGCGCCGGGCGCGAGGCCGAACGCGACGCGGTAGAAGCGCACGCGCTCGGAGAGGTCGCGCGCGCTCATGGCCACGAGCTGCATCGCGTCGGCGTCGAGCGCGCCGCCGCTTTCCTTGGCGAGCTCCAATCCGTTGGAGATGGCACCGACGGGGCCGGCGAGGTCGTGCAGCACGCGCGAATGCAAGAGGTGGACGACCCGGAGGTCGAAGCCCACCGGCAGCGTGCGCCCGGCGCCCATGTTGAGAATCGGCTGATTCATCCGAGGCTCCATAACGTCAGTGCCCTTCTCGGGGTGAAGGCTTAGGGGCGAAATCGTTAATAGCGCCTTAACACATTTCAATCATGCGTTAACACGTTCCGCCGCCAGAGA
Source organism: Candidatus Odyssella thessalonicensis (assembly GCA_005240015.1). Classification (GTDB taxonomy): domain Bacteria; phylum Pseudomonadota; class Alphaproteobacteria; order Bin65; family Bin65; genus SBBV01. The sequence goes on from SBBV01000200.1 coordinate 927, forward strand.
ATTTACCATGTCCGGCGGCCTTCCGCTCCCGTCATCCTGAGCGTCGGGCCAAAGGCCCGCGCGAAGGATCTCCCGCGCGCAGGGCATTGCGCTGCCGCCGCCGCAGCGGCTCGTTGGGGGAGAGATCCTTCGCGCGGGCCTTTGGCCCGTCGCTCAGGATGACGATTTCCCGCTTCGCTCAGGGCGCCGCTTTCAGCAGCCGCTCCGCCTCGGCCAGGTCCTCGGGCCGGTTGGCGTTGAAGAACGGATCGAACGGCTCGGCCGGAAACTCCGCAACGGCGAGCTTGTAGCGCGCGGTCCAGAGGTCGACCTTGCGCACGCCCTCCTCCATCGCGTTGCGCAGCTCCGCGCGGAGGCGCACCGGCCACAGGCCGAACACCGGGTGATCCTGCCCGGCCGAGCGCGCGCAGGCCATGTCGGCCTGCTCGAGCGCTACCGCGGCATGGAGACGCGCCACGAGATCGCGCGGGAAGAACGGCGCGTCGGTGGCGAAGGTGGCGAGCCAGAGCGCGTCGCGCCGGCGCTCGGCCGCCCATTCCATGCCGGTGAGCACGCCGGCGAGCGGCCCCGCGAAACCCTCGATCACGTCGGCCGCCACGGGCAAGCCGAACGCGGCGAAGCGCGCGGGGTCGCCATTGGCGTTCAGCACCAGCGCCGAGACCTGCGGGCGCGCACGCGCGATGATGTGCGCGAGCACCGGCTTGTCGCCGAGCGGGCGCAGGCACTTGTCGCCGCCGCCCATGCGCCGCGAGAGGCCGCCGGCCAGCAGCACGCCCACGGTCGACGGCAGGCTCACCATCGCGCGCCTCGCCTATTTCTTCTCTTGCCCGAACGGCGCCGTCACCAGCGTGCGCGGATCGCGCTTCGCCCACTTCCCCTGCTCGACCAGGGTCAGGAAATCGAGCACGAGGCGGTTGAACGCGTCTGGCTCTTCCAAATTCACGCAATGGCCGGTGCGCGGCAGCATCGCGAGGCCGGCCCAGGGCATGGTGCGCTTGAGCCACAGGCTCGCATCGAGGCAGGGCTCGTCCTCGTCGCCGGCGATGATCAGAGTCGGCACCGCGAGCCGCTCGAGCGGCTCCTTCAAGTCGTAAAGCGAGGGCCGCGTCGCCTGATAGCCGCGGAGCGTCAGCGCCGCGCCCTTGGCCGAATGCTCGGCGAGATAGCGCTTCTCCTCCTCCCAGCCGCGTGGATCCTTGTTCAGCAGCTGCACGCGCGCCGGGCCGAGCGCCATCTGCTCGGCGACGATCTTCGAGCCGTCGCGCTCGAAGCGATCCGCGCCCGCAAGCGAATCGGCCTGGAAGCGCTGGCGGAGCGCCGCGGGCGCGCCCGAGCCGATGCCGGCGAGGACGAGCGAGTTCGCGCGCGTCGGGTGGCGCAATCCGAAATGCAGGGTCGCGAAGGCGCCCATGCTCAACCCGACGACGTGCGCTTTCTCGACGCCAAGATGCGCCAGCACCGCGGCGACGTCATCGGCCTGCTGTTCCTGGCGATACGAGCTCGCATCCTCGGGCACGTCCGAGGGCGGGTAGCCGCGCGCATTGTAGGCGACGCAGCGATAGCGCCGCGCGAAGAAGCGCAGCTGCGCCTCCCAGCTGCGGTAATCGCCGGCGAATTCGTGCACGAACAGCAGCGGATGGCCGCTGCCGACCTCCTCGTAATAGAGCTTCGCGCCCGCGGATGGTGCGTGGGGCATTGCCGGCCTCGCGTTGCCTTCCCTCCCCCGCGAATAGCGACAAGGCCTGCGCTGCGCAAGCCGCAGATGCGGCGCGGTGGGAAACCGTGCTAAGCTGCGGGGACTCGGCGAGAGGGACGCCGAATGACCGTGCATGGGGGCATACGGCGCCGCGATCTGTTCGGCCTACTCGGCTCCGCCACGATTGCTTGGCCGCTTGCGGGCCGTGCCGAGGCGCGCAAGGTGCCGCGCATCGGGGGCCTGGTTCCCGCGAATCCCGAGACATTCCGCATTCCATTCGAGGAAGGCCTTCGCGCGCTCGGCTATGTCGTCGGGGAAACCATCTTCGTGGATTTCCGATCCGCCGATGGCCGACCGGAGCGGCTTCCGGCGCTCGCGGCGGAGCTCGTCCGGCTCAAGGTCGACGTCCTCGTTACGTTTCAGACGCCGGCCGTCCATGCGGTGAAGGATGCGACCCGCGACATACCCATCGTATTTGTTGCCGGCGACCCAGTAGGGACCGGCCTGGTCGCCAGTCTCGCGCGGCCCGGCCGAAACCTCACGGGATTCTCCAGTACCACGGCCGAGCTCGGGGAAAAGATGCTCGAGCTGATGCTCGAACTGATGCCGTCGCTGCGGCGAGTGGCGGTGCTCGCGAATGCTGCCGATTCTTTCACGGGGCGTTTCCTGGCGCAGCTGTCGTCCGGCGGAAAAGCTCTCGGCATTGCCGTCAAACCGCTGAGCGTTCGCCGCGTCGAGGAGTTCGCCGCGGCTTTTGCTGAAATGGATCGCTGGCAGGCTCACGCGGTGATCGTCCAGGGAAGCCTTCCGCGCAAACCGGCGATCGAACTCAGCCGCAAGCATCGCCTCCCCGCCGTCTCGGCGCAAAAGCAATTCGTGATCGACGGCGGACTGATGTCGTATTCCGCCAACACGCGGCGCTCCGTTCGCGCCGCGGCGGGCTATGTGGACAAGATCCTGAAGGGCGCCAAGCCGGCCGATCTGCCAGTGCAGCAGCCGACGATCTTCGAGCTCGTGATCAACCTCAGGAC
>SBBV01000051.1 GCA_005240015.1 Candidatus Odyssella thessalonicensis
CCGCTGCGCGAGCCCATCGCCGCCGGCCTCGCGCGCGCCGCCGCCGTGGTGCTGGTCGGCGAGGACGCGACCGGCGCCGCGCGGCACTTCGCGGGCAAGCCCGTGCTCGCGGCGCGCATCGTGCCCGACGAAAGCGGCGCGCGCTTCGCCGGCAAGACGGTCGTCGCGTTCTGCGGCATCGGCCGGCCGGAGAAATTCTTCGATACGCTGAAGGCGCTCGGCGCCAAGATCGCCGAGGAGATGCCCTATCCCGACCACCACGCGTTCCGCGACGAGGAGATCATGTTCGTGCTCGAGGTCGCGGCCAAGCACAAGGCCGTCGCCGTCACGACCGAGAAGGACTTCGCGCGCCTCTCGCCCGACGCCCGCCGCATGGTCGAGACGGTGCCCGTACGCATCGAGTTCGCGGCGCCGGCCACGGTCGAAGCAATGCTGGCGAAGCTCTTCGCGAAGTAGGGCCAAGCATCCCCGCACCGTCATCCTGAGCGAAGCGAAGGATCTCTCGCGCCTGGAGCGGGGCGTTCACGGCCGCGCTCGGCACTCGCCTTCAAGAGATCCTTCGCTTCGCTCAGGATGACGGGGCTGGTGGCGCTCCCGCTACGGAATGTCGAAAATCATGCACGTCGTCGTGCCGTGCGCGATGAGCCGGCCCTTGCCGTCGACGATCTTGCCGTCGGCGGTGGCGACGGTCCGCCCCATGTTGATCACCGCCGCCTCGCAGCGCACCTCGCCGGTCGCCTCGAACATCGGGCGGACGTAGTTCACCTTGATCTCGAGCGTCGTGAAGCCCTGGCCTTGTGGCACCAGCGTGTGCACGGCGCAGCCCATCGCCGAATCGAGCAAGGTCGCCGCGAAGCCGCCATGCACGCTGCCCGAGGGGTTGTAGTGCTTCCGTCCCGGCCGGCCGGTGAAGACCGCGCGGCCGGGCGCGAGCTCGGCCATGCCGAAATCCATGAGCTCGGCGATCGGCGGACCCGGATACCTGCCGTCGAGCATGCCCTTGAGCAGCTCGAGGCCGCTCACCGACTTCAGCGTCTCGCGCGAGACGTTGCCGTATTGGCGCGTGCTGCCGTTGCCGGCCGCGGGCGCATCGCTCATGACCAACTCCCAGGGTGGGGGTATATACCCGTATCTTGCATCGAGGGTATATGCCCCTATACTCGGCGTCAAGACACCGGCCGAAAGCGATGAGCGAGCCGATCGCGCCCACCTACTGCACATGCCTCGCGCTGCGCCGCGCCACGCGGCGCGTGACGCAGATCTACGACGCGCACATGAAGCCGCTCGGCCTCAGGATCACGCAATTCGCAGTGTTGGGCCAATTGTCGGGCGCGGAAACCGGGCCGGGCCAGAGGGCGTCGTCGGCGTCGAGCGCGGTCGCGTTGTCGATCACGGCGCTCGCGCGCCGGCTCGGCCTCGACCGCAGCACGCTCGGGCGCAATCTGCGCCCGCTGATCAAGGCCGGGCTCGTCGCGATGGAAGGCGGCGAGGATCGCCGCGCGCACACGCTGGCGCTCACCGATGCCGGCCGCGCGATGCTGGAGAAAGCCATCCCGCTTTGGCGCGACGCGCAGCGCCACGTCTCCGAGAAGCTCGGCCGCGACAAGACGCGCGCGCTCCGCGCCGTGCTCGACGAGACGACCGCGATCCTCGGCGGGCGGTAGTTGGGACCGCGCGCCTCCAGGCGCGCTCTTCGTTCCCGGCGGAAAAGGGCGCGGCTGGAGCCGCGCGGTCCCAGCGCCTACCGCTTCTTCGCCGGCGCCGTGCCCGGCATCGGGCCCACGACGGTCGCCGGGTCGAGGTAGTCCTGGAACCAGTTGAGGCCCCAATGGAGATGTGGGCCCGTCGAGCGGCCGGTTGTTCCGATCGTGCCGATGATCTGGCCTTGCGCCACGCGCTGGCCGGTGGCGACGTGCAGGTCCTGCAGGTGGATGTAAAGCGTCGAGACGCCGAGGCCGTGATCGATGATCACGGTCTTGCCCGAAAAATAGAGATCGCCATGCGCCAGCGTCACGGTGCCGGCGGCGGCGGCGCGCACCGGCGTCCCCGGCGGCGCCACGACGTCGACGCCGAAATGCGGGCGCAGCGGCTTGCCGTTGAGGATGCGCTGGCTGCCGTAGACGCCGGAGATGCGCCCCACCGCCGGCCAGATGAATCCGGTGCGCCAGAACGGCTCCGCGCTCATCGTCTCGCGCGCCTTGCGCACCATGAAGTATTCCTCTTCGAGCCGCTTCATCACCTCGGGTGGCGGCTCGACGTATTTCTGGTCGATGCCGTCGATGCGCTGGATTTTGTATCGGCGCGGCGCCACGGCGAGCGTGCGCACGAGCCGCTCGCCGTTCTTCGCGGTGACGGCGAGCGTCCATTCGCGCTTCGCATCGTGCGTGAAGCCGAGCGCGAACGCACCGGTCGCGTCGACCGCAAGCGGCTTGCCGTCGAGCGTCACCACGGCACCCGGCGCCGTGCGCGCGGTCACCAGCGCGCCCTGCGTGAGCTTGCCTTCGAGCGTGAGCGGCACTTCGGCATGCGCGGTAGCGGCGGCAAGCGCCGTGGCGATACCGAGCGCAGCGATCGTGCCGCGGAGAAGCGGCCAGACCCCCATCCCAACCTTCCCCCGCTGCGCGGGGGAAGGAGTAAAGGCGGACACCGCAGCCAAGAAAGCCTTCCCCCGCTTGCGGGGGAAGGTTGGATGGGGGTCGGGCCGCTGCACAACGCTCAAACGTTTCACAACAGCGTCCCCTGGTCGTCGTCGGTGTAGCGGCGGCGGCGCTTCGGGCCCGGTTTGCCGGTGATGCGTGCGCCCACCTCGCCGTCGCGGAAGCGCAGGCTCACATCGGCGGCGGGCTTCACCTCGGCGATGCTGGTCACCGGCGCGCCGGCCTGGTCGTGCACGAGCGCATAGCCGCGGTCGAGCACGCGCTCGTAGGAGAGCGATTCGAGCAGCTGTCCCATACCGTCGAGCTGCCGTGCCGCATCGGCGATGCGCCGCCGCGCCAGGCCCTGCATGCGAAGCGCGAGCTCCTGCGTGCGCTCGAGCCCGCGCGCGATCGGCTGCGTCAGCGCGGCGGGCTCCGCC
>SBBV01000071.1 GCA_005240015.1 Candidatus Odyssella thessalonicensis
CGCCAAAGCGGAGGAGCCTGCGTGAGCGGAAGCAATGAGTTGCGGCACCCATTGTTTCCTCCCCCGCGAATAGCGGGGGAGGTGGACCGCGCGCTCTTCGCGCGCGGGCCGGAGGGGGTGCGGAAAGCGCGCCGCGTTGGCCGGGCGCGCGCGGGGCGCCGAGGCTGTCCTCGGTCGTGGCGCGGACTCGTCCTCCCCCCCACCCCGGCCCTCCCCCGCTATTCGCGGGGGAGGGAGTCGTAATGCGCATCCTCATCGTCACCGACGCGTGGTTCCCGCAGATCAACGGCGTCGTGCGGACGCTCGATACGGTCAGGAGCGAGCTCACGGCGCAGGGCCACGTCATCGAGGTGATCGCCCCCGATCGCTTCCGCACCATCCCGACGCCGACCTATCCCGAGATTCCGCTCGCGCTTTTGCCCGCGCGCAAGATGCGGCGGCTCATCGACGCCTTCGCGCCCGAGGCGATCCACATCGCGACCGAAGGCCCGCTCGGCTGGGCGGCGCGGCGCTATTGCCGCAAGCGCCGCCTGCCGTTCACGACGAGCTTCCACACGAAGTTCCCCGAATACATCCACGCGCGCTGGCGCATCCCGATCCGCTGGGGCTACGCGCTGATGCGGCGGTTCCACGTGCCGTCCAAGGGCGTCATGGTCGCGACGCCATCACTCGCGGCAACGCTTCGGCAATACAAATTCAGGAACTTGAAACGATGGACGCGCGGCGTCGACACCGCGTTGTTCCGCCCGCGCCCGAAGCTGCATCTCAATGGCAAGCGGCCCGTGTTCCTGTTCACCGGCCGCGTCGCGGTCGAGAAGAACATCGAAGCGTTCTTGAAGCTCGACTTGCCGGGGCAGAAGGTCGTGATCGGCGACGGCCCGCTGCTGGCCGAGCTGAAATCCCGTTATCCCGACGCGATCTACACCGGCTACAAGCGCGGCGAGGACCTGGCCGCGCACATGGCCTCGGCCGACGTGTTCGTCTTTCCCAGTCTCACGGACACATTCGGCCTCGTGCTGCTGGAAGCGCTGGCCTCGGGCGTGCCGGTCGCCGCCTTTCCCGTCACTGGCCCCATCGACGTCGCCGCCGACCCCAGGCTCGGCTGCCTCGATTGGGATCTGGCCAAAGCCGCGCGCGCCGCTCTCGAGAAGCGTCCGGAGGACTGCCGCGCCTATGCCGAAAGCTATTCCTGGCGCGCCTGCGCGGAGATATTTCTAAGCAATCTTTACCCCTTCGCGGCCGCAAAATCTGCGGGCGCGTTCGCCCCGGCTTTAATGCCGGAGTAAGCAGCGCGGGACTAGGCTTGCCCCCGAGGCGCCCGACCGGGGACATGCGAAAGAGGCGCCACGGGGACTCGGCGATGGCAGTGCGACCGCACGACTTCGATCGGCTCAGCGCCTGGGCGGCGCTGCCCGACGATCAGCTCGAGAAACTCATCGACGCCGACAGCATCGCGGTGATGCAGCGCGTGATGGTGCTGCTCGGCGCCGACAAGCGCGGCCTCCCCGTCGACCGCGCCGATTTCGTCTCGACCGTGCGCGAGATGGACCGGCTCTATCGCGAGGGCGCGCGCTCGCTCGGCGAGGCCATCATCGAAGCGGCCGAATGGGGAGACAAGCACGACGCCGCGCGCGCGCGCGCCGTCTACGAGCGCTTCCTCGCCGGCTGCCGCTCCAAGTTCCACTGCGAGGTGGCACGCTATCAGCTGAAGAAGCTCAGCGCCGCAGGAGGCTGACGCCATGGCCTCCTCCGCGGCGAGCCACGTCATCGAAATGCTGGCCCAGGTCGGCGCCGACGCGCGCGTGCGCCGGCCGTTCGACTTCTATCTCTACTTCCCGAGCGAGCGCGCCGCCGCCGCGGCCGGCCGCGAGCTCGCCGATTCCGGCTTCCGGTGCCGGATCTGCCCAGGCGCCAGCGGCGAGTGGCTGTGCCTTGCCGCCGCCCGCCTCGTCCCCGACGACGCCGCGCTCGAGACCGTGTTCCATCTGATGGAAACCATGGCCGAGGATTTCGGCGGCGCCTTCGACGGCTGGGACACGCCGGTGATCGTGCACTAAACGCGGCGCCGCGGCGCGAACCACTCATTTTGTCGTCCCTGCGAAAGCGCGGACCCATGCCTCCGCCGACGTGCGCGCCTCGAGAACGCACGTCCTGCGGCACCGCTGCTTGGGTCCCCGCTTTCGCGGGGACGACAGGGTTGGTTCGGTTTTCCTCGATTCTCCTCGGCGCTTTCGCGTGCGACCCGTTAACATCTGAAGCCTCGGCGGCTTGCGCCAGCGGCGAGGCACCCCTATTGTCCGCCCCAATTCCACGAAATTCCGAGCATAATCAGAGCGTAGGCACCTTGATGTGGCGCCGCCCGGTGATTCGTTGCGCATGAGCCAGCCCAAATACGATCTCGCCGTCCGCGGCGGGCGGCTGCGCGCGTTCTGGGACTTGGTCGCGGTCGACCACGGCTTCACGCGCCTCTTCTATCCCAACAAGGCGCGCGTCTCGGAGAAGCTCTACCGCTCGGCCCAGCCGCTGCCGCTGCACTTCCCCGGCATCGCGCGGCGCGGCATCAAGACCGTCGTCAATCTGCGCGGACGCAACGATTCGGGCTGGTACGTGCTCGAGCAGGAATGCTGCGCGCGCCACGGCATCACGCTGATCGACTTCCCGACCAAGTCGCGCGACACGCCCACCAAGGAATTGATCCACGCGGCGAAGCGCCTGTTCGAGACGATCCGCTACCCGGCGCTCATGCACTGCAAGTCGGGCGCCGACCGCGCCGGCCTGATGGGGGCGCTCTACCGGCTGCTGCACGAAGGCCGGCCGATCGAGGACGCGGTCGAGCAGCTGTCGTGGCGATACGGCCACATCCGCCAGGCCAAGGTCGGCATGATCGACTACTTCTTCGAGCAGTACCGCCGCTACAACCAGGAGACGCCGACGCCGTTCCTCGACTGGGTCGACCGCGTCTACGACCCCGCCGCGGTCAAGGCCTCGTTCATGTCGCAATGGTGGGCCAACCTCGTTGTCGATAGGATATTGGGGCGAGAGTGATTCTTCCTCTGGGACGGCACTCTCCCAGCTTGTCGCCCCCGCGAAAGCGGGGGCCCGTGTGGCCGCCGGTACCATGCTGAGCCAGATGCGCTGTCTGTCGCGAGCGTGGGTCCCCGCTTTCGCGGGGACGACAAGGTCGTTTGCCGCTCATCTCCGAGCGAGGCAGGCGTGACCGCGCCCGTACCTACCTCAGCGGCGCCCGCGACGCCCAAGCGCAAGGGGTTCGCGCTCTATCGCGCGACCTGGCCGCTCGTGCGGCGGCTGCTGCGCGACTACATGAAGAAGCACACGCTCCGCATCGCGGTGGCGTTCCTGTTCATGGGACTTGCCGCCGGCGCGATGGTGGTGATGGCGAACTTCCTTCAGCCCATCATCGACGGCGCCATGCGCGGCGGCAGCATGAACGAGCTCTACTGGCTCGGCGCCTCGATCATCGCCGTGTTCGCGATCAAGGCCGTCGCCTCCTACACCGGCGACATGATGATGCAGTACATCGGGCATCGCACGGTCGCCGACATCCAGAGCGGCATGTATGCGCGCCTGATGCGCGCCGACCTCGATCACTTCCACAACACCGCGGCGGGCCAGCTGATCGCGAACTTCCTCTCCGACGCGACCAAGCTGCGCACGGTCTTCTCCGATACCTTCACCGGCATCGGGCGCGATTCGCTCGCGGTGATCGGCCTCGTCGCCTACATGTTCTACACCGATTGGCTGCTCGCCTGCGTCGGCTTCTTCATCTTCCCGCTCGCGGTGTGGCCGGTGGCGAAGCTCGGGCGCAAGATGCGGAAAGTCTCGGCCAATACGCAGGCCGAGATGGCGCAATTCACGACCCTCCTCGACGAGGGCTTCACCGGCATCCGCCACGTGAAGGCCTACGGCATGGAGCGGTACGAGAGCGGGCGCGCCGACACGGTCGTGAACCGGCTGTTCAAGCTCAACTTCCGCGCCGCGCGCGTGCGCACGGCCTCCGAGCCGATCCTGGAGTTCCTGGCCGGCCTCGCGATCGTGTCGGTGCTGCTCTATGGCGGCTGGCAGGTGATCCACGGCGGGCGCACGCCGGGCACGTTCTTCGCGTTCATCGGCGCGCTCTTGCTCGCCTACGAGCCGGTGAGGAAGCTCGCCAAGCTCAACGCCAATCTTCAGGATGCGCTGCCGGCGGCCGAGCGCGTGTTCGCCGTGCTCGATCTCGAGGCGAAGATCAAGGACAAGCCCGGCGCGGTTCCGCTCGTGGTGAAGAGCGGCGCCGTGCGCCTCGAGGCGGTGACGTTCGCCTATCACCGTGGCACCAAGACGCTGAGCGACATCACGATCGACGTGCCCGCCGGCAAGACCGTGGCGCTGGTTGGCGCCTCGGGCGCGGGCAAATCCACCGTGCTGAACCTCATTCCGCGCTTCTACGACGTCGATGCGGGGCGCGTGCTCGTCGACGGCCAGGATGTGCGCGAGGTGACGCTCGCCTCGCTGCGCGGCGCCATCGGCCTCGTGAGCCAGGAGACGACGCTCTTCGACGACACGATCCGCGCCAACATCGCCTATGGCCGGCCCGGCGCCTCCGAAGCCGAGATCGTCGCCGCCGCCCGCTCCGCCGCCGCGCACGATTTCATCGTCGCGTTGCCCGACGGCTACGAGACGCGCGTGGGGGGCCTCGGCGCCAAGCTTTCGGGCGGCCAGCGCCAGCGCGTCGCGATCGCGCGCGCTATCTTGAAGAACGCGCCGATCCTGCTGCTCGACGAGGCGACCTCGGCGCTCGACACCGAATCCGAGCGCCAGGTGCAGACCGCGCTTCGGGCGCTGATGCAGGGCCGCACTACGCTCGTGATCGCGCACCGGCTTTCCACCGTCATCGACGCCGACCTCATCTACGTGCTCGAAGCGGGGCAGGTGAAGGAGCGCGGCACGCATCGCGAGCTTTTGGCGCTGCGCGGCCTCTACGCCTCGCTTTACGCCCAGCAGGGCGGCGAAGCGGCCGAGCCCGCGCCGGCGTCCGTGGTGCGGCAGCTCCGCGCGTGAGCGGGGGCGGGGCCGGTCCTCACTTCCCGGGCAATGCCTTCGGCATTGCCTGGACCCCTTCTCTCCCGCTGCGCGGGAGAGAGAAGAAAGGGCCGCGCGCAGATCCTTCCCTCTCCCCCCGGGAGAGGAGGGGCCCATTCGCGCGAAAGCGCGAATGGGAGGTGAGGGCACCCCGCCTCACGCTTGGAAAGATCGTGGCGTCCGCATGATCCTCGGCGCCTATCGCAGCCTCTCCGCGCTGGCGCCGCCGGCGCTGCGCCTCTTGCTGCGACGCCGGCTCGCGCGCGGCAAGGAGGATGCGGCGCGGCTGCCCGAGCGTATGGGCGTGGCGGCACGCCCGCGCCCGCCGGGGCGGCTCATCTGGCTGCACGGCGCCAGCGTCGGGGAATCGCTTTCGGCGCTGCCGCTGATCGAGCG
>SBBV01000388.1 GCA_005240015.1 Candidatus Odyssella thessalonicensis
CCCCGCCATTGGCGCGCATACACGGTTGGCCGCGAGGCGCGCGCTGTCTTGTCCCCGATGAAACGCCGGGGCGGGGCTTATGGCCCCGCTGAGCCCGTCTGCGACAACCCGTCCGGTCGGGCTCCGGACCGGATCGTGGCGCGGAACCAAAACGATCCCACACCGTTGAATTAGGTAGCTCGGAGTAGAATCCACCCCGATGGAAACATCGGTCCAAATTCGAAACGAGCAAAGCGCCGCCGACGCACGTCGACGGCGCTGCTTTTTTTTCTGTGCCGCCGCAGTCCGTGCGCCGGCGCTATCTCAATGCACGGCCGGCAGCCTGAGGCCGAAGCGGCCCTCGACCACTTCGCGGGCGCGGCGCACGTAGTCGGCGCGCATGTCTTCGTTGGTGCGCTTCTTGATGCCCCATTTCCGGTAGATGGCGTTGTTCTTGCTGTCGGCGGCGCCGAAGAACTTCATCATCTCGGGGAACAACTGGTCGACATAGCGCTGCAGCTGCGCCTTGGCCTTGGCGCCGCCCTTGGCGATTGCGTCCTCGCACATCTCGACGCCGAACTCGGAGTGGAAGCGCTCCTCCGGCATGGTCATACGCGCCAGGTTGCGCAGCGGGATGAAGCTGCAGTGGATGAGGTCTTCCACCTGCAGGATCTCGGCGAGGTCGCCGATCGCCTTGATCACGCAGAACTGCTCCCAGCTCTCGAGCGGCAGCTGGAAGATGTTGAGCGGCTGCTTGCTGGTCTTCTCCGGCAGCATGCGCTCGGCCGCGATCCCCATCTCGCGCCCCAGCTCGAAGAACCGCCAGTGATGGCCGTATTCCTCCATCGCGACGCGGCAGACCAGCCATTTTGCGTAGGGCGTGGGAGCCAGCGCGATCGCCGGCTCATCGAAGACGCGGCTGCCGTAGAGCTCGTTGATGGCGTGGCTGATCACGATCTTCTTGCACGCGGTCTGAAACTCGTCGGGCGCGCTCCTGAGCGCGTCGGCGGTGGCAACCTGCGGGGCTTCGGTCATCATTCACTCTCCTGCGGCCGCTGTGCGCGCGGCATGACGCTCATGGAACAGGAGACGCAGAGACGCGGAGGAGCGTGGTCGCGCCCTTCGGGCGCCAATCCTTCTTCTCTGCGCCTCTGCGTCTCCTGTTCATTTCACACGAGGGGTTCGGTGTTGAAGTGTTCGAGATCGGTCGTGAGATCCGTCATCAGCGGCGCCAGTTCGCGGCCGAACGCGTCCGCGATGCGCGCCACTGACCACTCCTCCCGGCCGAGCGCGAGGCGGACGGCGGGACGGGGCTGCGCGAACAGGAAGATCTCGCGCCCGCGCACGCCGAGGATCTGGCCCGAGACCTTGCGGCCGGCATCGGCGCACAACGCCGTGACGAGATCGGCGACGTAGCGCGCGTCCACCTTCATCGCGCGCGTCTTGTAGGCCGCCTGGGCCTCGTTAGCGGGCTTGATCGAGTCGGTCACGCGCGTGTGCGCGAACGGCACGACGAAGTTCGCGCTGGCATCCGAGCGCGCCATTTCCATCGCCGCGATGCGCGTGAGCGCGAACAGGCCCGCCTTCGAGGCGGCGTAGGCGGCCTGGCCGTAATTGCCGTAAAGTCCCGCGGTCGAGCCGATGTTGACGATGCGGCCCCAGTTGCAGCCGGCGCCCGGCTTGGGGCGCCCCGCCTTGTGCTGCTCGCGCATCGCCGGCGTCGCCGCGTTGATGAGGTAGTAGGCGGCATTCAGGTTGTTGTGGATCACCGCGTCCCAATCGCGCGGCTCCCCCTTGAAGACGAGCGCGTCGCGGATGATGGCGGCGTTGTTGACCACGATGTCGATGCCGCCCCAGCGGCGCTGCGCGCGCTCCACGAGGGCCTTGGCGGCGCCGGGGCTGGCGACGCTCTCGGGCCAGGCGAGCGCCGAGGGGCCCATCGCCTTCGCCGCCGCCTCGGCCGCGGCCGGATCGGCGCCGTCGCCGGCGATGCTGGTGCCGCTGTCGGCCACGATCACTTTCGCGCCCTCGCGCACGAACGCCTCGGCGATCGCGCGCCCGATGCCGCGCGCGGCGCCGGTGACGATGGCGACCCGTCCCTCAAGCAGGCGGCTCATCGCAAGACCCCGTTGTGGGCCGAAATTCGTTCAAGAGCGGTCGTCATTTGGCGGTTTCCAGTTTCGCTTTGTCGGCCTCGGTGTAGAACGCATCGGCGTGGCAGTTCTGGCGCGCGAGCCCCAGATGCTTCAGCACGCGCGTGCAGGTCTCGACCATGATCGGCGGGCCAGCGAGATAGGCCTTGAACCCGTCGAGGTCCTGAAAGTCCTTGCCGATCGCCTCGGAGAGGAAGCCGGTCCGCCGCTGCGTGGGCGCGTCGGGCTCCGAGAGCACGGGAACGAATTTGAGATTGGGGTGCCCGGCCGCGAGCGCCTCGAAATGATCCTCGAGATAGAGATCGCGCTCGGCGCGGACGCCAAAATAGAGACGGATCGGCTGCTCGGCGCCGCGCGCCAGCGCCTCCTCGACCGTGCTCTTGATCGGCGCCAAGCCCGAGCCGCCGGCGATGGCGAGGATCGGGCCGGTGTGGCGCGGGCGGTAGAACGCGTTGCCGTAGGGCCCGACCACGCGCACGCGTTCGCCGGGTTTCAGCGAATGCGCGACGTAGGGCGTCACCGCCCCGCCCGCCATCAGGCGGATGTGGAATTCCAGCGTCTCTCCGCCCGGCCGGTTGGCCATCGAGAAATCGCGCGGCGGCAAATGGCCGGCGCGGTCCGGCGCGAAGATCACCGAGGCGTATTGCCCGGCCGAGAAATCGAACGGACCGCCGGCGCGGATCACCATGCGCACGATGCGGATGTCGTGCGTCGCGTCCTCTATTCCGGTCACCTCGCAGTCGAGATGGCGGGTCGGATGCATCGCCACGTCGTCGGGCTCGAGCCAGGCCACCTCGCAATCCGACCACGGCACCGCGCGGCAGGCGAGGATCAGGCCCTGCTCGCGCTCGGGCTTCGAGAGCGCGTAGTCGGAATAAGGCGACATCTCGATCTCGCCGGCGATCAGCGTGCTCTTGCAGGCGCCGCAATTGCCCGAGCGGCAGCCGCAGGGATAGGGCACGCCGGCTCGCAGCGCCGCGGCCAGGATGGTTTCCCCCATCTCGACCGTGACCTTCTCGTCCCGGCCCTTGATCGCGACCTTGAAGCTCACCGCTCCCTCGGGTAAATTAGTTCGCGTTACTGATTATCCGTTATATCAATTATTTGAGTCTCAAAGCAACCCGTGTTAAGAGGTCATCATGACCGAAAAGGCGATCCTGCGCAGCCGAGGCGCCGAGGAGGCGGACGAGAGGGTGGAGGCCGAGCTCTCGCGCGGCCGGCTCGAGGGCCTGCTCGGCTATTTCCTGCGCCGCGCCGACGTCTTCACGTTCCAGAGCTTCAACGCGCACATGGCCGAGGACCGCATCAGCCCCGGCCAGCTCGGCGTTTTGCTCATGTGCGAGGCCAATGCCGGCATCAACCAGACCCGGCTCGGCAAGGCGCTCGGCATCGACCGCTCGACCTTGGTCGCGATGATCGACCTGCTCGAGGGCCGCGGGCTCGTCACGCGCACGCCGTCCACGGTCGACCGCCGCTCGCATGCCTTGAAGCTCACGCGCCAGGGCGAGGCGTTCTTGAAGGCGCTGCAGCCGCGGCTGATGCGCCACGAGGCGGAGATCGCGCGCAATCTCTCGGCGGCCGAGCGCCGGCAGCTCATGGACCTTCTCGGCCGCATCACGCCGGCATGAACGCAACGCCCGCCGCCCTCCCCGCCGCCGAGCTGCTCGCGCGCGCCGCCGCGCGCTGGCCCGAGCGCACGGCCGTGATCGCGGAAAGGCGCAGCATCACGTTCCGCGAGCTCGACCGCGCGGCCTCGCGCCTCGCCGCGGCGCTCGTCAATGCCAAGCTCGGCCCGGGCCACACTGTCGGCATCCTTTCGCCCAACCGCATCGAGTATCCGATCTTCCACATGGGCGCCGCGCGCGCGGGATCGCTGCAGGCCCATTTCTCGATCCGCGCCACCGCCGACGATCTGGCCCACGTGATCGGCAAGGTCGAGGCGGAGGCGGTGTTCGTCGATGCCGCGCTGCTGCCGACCTTGCGCGCTGCGCGTGTGCGCGCGCCGGCGCTCAAGACGGCGATCGTGATGGGCACGCCGCCGGCGCCGCTCATGGCCGGCGAGATCGGCTGGGACCAGTTTCACGCCGGCGCAGGCGACAGTCTGCCGAACGTCGCGGTCAAGCCCGAGGATCCGTTCTGCATCACCTTCACCGGCGGCACGACGGGCGTGCCGAAGGGTGTGCTCGCTACGCACGCGGCGCGCAGCGTGATCGCGCAGGTGCTGGTCGAGCCGTTCGAGTTGACGCCGCGCGACATCGCCGTGCTCGGCACGCCGATGTTCCACCTGGCCGGGCTCGGCTCGTGGTTCGTGCCGGCGATGACCGCGGGCACCACGATGGTGCTGCTGCCGCGCTGGGAACCGGCCGCTTTCATCGCCGCGATCGAGCGCGAGCGCGCCACGATGGGCTTCCTCGTGCCGACCATGGTCAACGGCGTGCTCAACGATGCCGGCTTCTCGCCCGCGCGCCTCGCTTCGCTCCGGCTCCTGAACTACGGCGGCGCGCCGATGCCGGTGGCTCTCCTCGAGCGCGCGCTCGACACGCTGCCGCAGCTCCGCATGCTCGACCACTACGGCCAGTCGGAGGGCGGTGCGCTCGCCTATCGCCCGCCCGACCGCGCGCGCGACAAGCCCGCGAGCAACGGCATTCCGTTTTCCTGCACCGAGGTCGCGTTCTTCGACAGCGACGGCCGGCGCCTGCCGGACGATGCGCGCGGGCCCGGCGCCGTCGGCGAGCTGTGCGTCAAGGGTCCGCAGAACTGCGTCGGCTACTATCGCGATCCCGATCAGACCAAGGCCCTGTTCACGTCCGACGGCTGGCTCAAGACCGGCGACATCGGCTACCGCGACGAGGAAGGCTTCCTGTTCCTCGTCGACCGCGCCAGGGACATGATCGTCGCCGGCGGGGAGAACATCTATCCGGCCGAGATCGAGAACGCGCTGTTCCAGCACCCGGCCGTCAAAGAATGCGCGGTGTTCGGCATCCCCGATGCGCATTGGGGCGAGGTGCCGGCGGCGCATGTGGTGCTGGCCGAGGGCCAGACCGTCTCGCCCGAGGCGCTCGCCGATTTCGTCGCCGGCAAGATCGCGCGCCACAAGCGCCCGCGGCTCGTGAAGTTCGTCGATGCGCTGCCCAAGACCGCGATCGGCAAGATCCAGAAGAACCTGATCCGAAAGCCCTATTGGGAAGGGCGGGCGCGCAGCATCTGAAACGGCGCGATGTCGGAGCTGTTGCGGTGACGCGTGGGCTCGCTCACGCGTCTTTCGTCACGTGCATCCCGAAGCTTTCGCACTGCTCCACGACCCTGCGGACGACGGGCCCGGACACCGACCGCTCGCGCGCACCTTCCGCGGCGGCGGGGACGCCAAATGCATGGAAGAAGCGCTGGAAGCCCTTCGGCATGACGCTTCTGCCCCAGCGCGCCGCGGGGTTTCCTGCGGCTGGTACGGGACGGCTCCCTCACGTTCCGGACGCGCGCTAGCGCGCGGCGCAGGAGCGCTTCAGGAGATCGTACTGGTCGATGGCCGCCAACGCGGCGCGCAGGCTCTCCTGGTGGCGGAAGACCTTGTCGGCGAGGCGCTCGCGCTCGGCGGCATCGGCCTCGGCCAACAGGGCATCATAGTCGCCGACGAGATCGATCAACTGGTTGCGGAGCTGGCCGCGCAGTCGGTCGCGCTGCTGGCGGGTGATGGACTTGATGTTCATCCGAGCCTCCATTGAGGGCAGGCGGCAACCCGTGCCGCGCTGGCTATGTGCGAAAGGCTGAAACGTCCAGCCGCGTCCGGGTTTTCGAGATCAGGCGGGGCGACGGCAGCGGTGGCAAGAGCGCGGAATGCAGCGTCGACGCTCATTCTCTCAGACCGGAATCGGCGCGTCAGTGACGCGTATCACGCGTGAAAAGCGGCCCCCACGCATGGGGCGACCCCGCGCGCGTGCGTGGCTGCGACTTCCATAATTCCATGCCCCCTCGGCCAATCGGCTGAATTGACGCGCGCGGCCGCGCTGCCCTTGCTGCCGAGGCGCCGCCTCGGCGCAGGAGCAAGGGGGGAACAATGAGGGTGTCGCGCAGGAATTTCATTGCGAGCGGCGCGCTGATGGGCGCCGCCATGGCCGGTGGTCGTGTCGGGGCCGCGGGCATACCCGACGCGTTGCGCGCCGATTCCGCGCGCATGCAGCCGCCGCTCCTCCCGGCAACGGCCTCCGCCTACCGCCCGGTCGTGACCCTGAACGGCTGGACACTGCCCTTTCGCCGCAACGGCGCGTGGAACGAGTTTCACCTCGTGGCCGAGCCGGTCGCGCGCGAACTGGCGCCGGGCCTGGTGGCGCATCTCTGGGGCTACAACGGCCAGTCGCCGGGCCCAACCATCGAGTGCGTCGCGGGCGACAAGCTGCGCGTCTTCGTCACCAACCGGCTCGTCGAGCCGACGACGGTTCACTGGCAGGGCCTTGCCGTGCCGAGCGGCATGGCCGGCCTCGGCGGGCTTGCGCAGCCGCCGATCGCGCCCGGCGAGACCTACGCCTACGAATTCGAGACCCAGCAGAGCGGAACCTTCCTCTATCGCCCGCATGCCGATGCACGCGCGCAGGCGGCGATGGGCTTGGCCGGCGCCATCGTCGTGCATCCGCGCGACCGCACGCAGTGCGGCGCGGACCGCGACCGTGCGCAGCCGGGCGCGAGCCGCGATTACGTGATCCTCGTGAACGCGCACGCGCTCGCGCCCGCACGTGGGCGCCCGGCGATGCCGACGCCGCTCTGGACGTGCAACAGCCGGATCTTTCCCGGCATCGACGCGCTGGTGGCGGCGACCGGCGAGCGCGTGCGCCTGCGCCTCGCCAATCTCGGCCCGAGCGGTGTTTCGCTCGAGCTCCATGGCCACGCGCTTACCGTGGCGGCGACCGGCGGCGGCGCCGTGCCCGAAAGCGCCCGCTGGGCCGACAGCGTCATCGATCTGCCCGCCGGCGCGGTGCGCGTGGCCGAGTTCACGGCGGGGAGCGCCGGCGATTGGGCGCTGCATTGCGCGCTGCCGGGCGGCTTCGAAAGCGCGGATGACGCGGCGGCGCGGCATGGAACCGCGGCGCTCATCCGCTCCGCCGTACGCGAGGCGCGCGATCTGCCGGCGGCGGCAGGTTTCGGGCCCTACGGCCCGATCGCGATGGGGCCGCTCTTCACCTTCGTGAAGGTGCGCGATGCGCTCGCCGCCGACGACTATCGTGATCCCGGCTGGTTCCAGGCCACACACGCTGCACGCGCTCGCATGGTGGCCAGCGCCGGCGCCACGGCGCCCAGCCGCCGCGCAGAACCGGTCGCGGGGCGGCAGCTCGAGGTGAAGGTCGTGAAGCCGGGAAGCCGCGCCTAGGGACGCATTCGCCGGCACAGCGCCGCCGCGCACGCCAAGGAACTGCGCTGTGTGCGCGCCGTTGAACCTGCGTGTTCGGAATCGTGGAGGATTCAGATGGCGCAACAGCAGAGACCAGAGCCGGCCGCGCGCGCCAGGCGCGGCGGCGGCGTCATTCCCATGGACGTGCAGCGCTGCATCGAGGAGTGCCTCGATTGCCACCGCGTCTGCCTTTCGATGGCCTCGCAGCATTGCCTCGTGCGCGGCGGCGAGCACGTGACACCCGAGCATTTCCGCCAGATGATGGCATGCGCCGAGATCTGCCGCGCGGCGGCCGCGGTGATGATGATCGGCACCGACCAGATGAGCCGCGTCTGCGCCGCCTGCGCCGAGATCTGCGAGGCCTGCGCGCAGAGCTGCCAGGACCTCGACGGCATGGGCCCCTGCGTCGAGGCGTGCCGCCGCTGCGCCGACGCCTGCCGGCAGATGGCCACGTGAGCGAAGCGGCATGCGCTGGCTCGGGCCGG
Organism: Candidatus Odyssella thessalonicensis; assembly: GCA_005240015.1. Classification (GTDB taxonomy): domain Bacteria; phylum Pseudomonadota; class Alphaproteobacteria; order Bin65; family Bin65; genus SBBV01. Next base: position 7,995 of record SBBV01000388.1, read on the forward strand.
CGCTGATCGCGGCTGCGGCCGCGGCGCTGATCGTGATGGAACGCCGGCGCCCGCTGCGCCGCGCGACCGAGCCGCGGAACCGGCGCGATCTCCGCAACCTCGCGATCGCCGCGGTCGCGGGTGTGACCGTTCATCTGCTCGAGCAACGCGTGGTCGAGCCGCTCGCCGCTCGCGCGGCGGAGCGGCGCTGGGGGCTGCTCAACCGCTTGGCGCTACCGCGCTGGGCGCGCGCCGCGCTCGGCTTCGCGCTGATGGATTACACGCTCTATTTCTGGCACATCCTCACCCATAAGGTGCCGCTGCTCTGGCGCTTCCACCGCGTCCACCACCTCGACCGCGATCTTTCCGCCACCACCGCGCTGCACTTCCACTTCGGCGAGCTCGCGCTTTCCGTGCCATGGCGCGCGTTCCAGGTGCTGCTTACCGGCGTGACCCCGGCCGAGCTGCGCTTGTGGCAGCAGGCGACGCTGGTCTCGATCCTGTTCCACCATTCTAACTGGGGCTTGTCGCGTGGGCTCGACCGCGCGCTCACGCGCTTTGTCGTGACGCCACGCCTGCACGGCATCCACCATTCGATGGCATCCGCGCACACGAGCTCCAACTGGTCGAGCGGCCTCACGCTCTGGGACCGCCTCCACGGCACCTATCGCGGCGACGTGCCCCAACGCGCGATCACGATCGGCGCGCCCGACGACCGCCGGCGGCGCCCGCGTCCGCTTGACGAAGCGCTCGTGCTGCCGTTCCGCGCGCGCCGGTGAGCGTCTCGCTCCCGCCGCTCCCGTGGGACGCCGCCCTCTCGCCCCATCGCATCGGCTTTGTTGGCATGGCCACGGCACGCGTGGTGAAATGCCGGGGCGGAGGAGCGACCCGAATGTTCGATTTGAGGCTGCCCGCTTCGAAGGCGGAGATCGCGCGCATTCAGAGCGAGCGGAAGCGCGTGGCCCTAGCGCAGGCGAAGAAGGCGCCGTTCTACCGCGGCAAGCTGGACCACGTGCGCGAGGAACGGCTCGACGATCCGGCGGAATGGGCGAAGATCCCGATCCTCGACAAGGAGGTGCTGCGCAAGATCCCGCCCGAGCGGTTCCTGGCCGAGTTCTGCATCGCCGAGCCCGGCGAGATCGCCGAATACTGGCGTTCGGGCGGCGCCACCGGCGTGCCGCTCTTCTATCCGCGAAGCTTCGCCGACATGGAGCACACGTTCCTCCAGCTCGTGCGCTGCTGGGTGTGCGCCGGTGTCGAGCGCGGCGACGTCTGCCACGTCTCGTTCCCGTTCGGCGTGCATCCGGCGGGCCAGCTCTGGGCGCGGAGCGCGAACATGGCCGGCGTCGGCGTGATGTGGGCGGGCTCGGGCGCCAACACGCCCTCGCAGGTGCAGTTGGAGCTCATCCAGCGCATGAAGCCCACGCTCTGGATGGGCATGCCGAGCTATGGCTTGCACCTCGCCAATCTCGCCGATGCGCAGGGCGTCGATCTCGCAGCGGGCTCGGTGCGCAAAGTGCTGGTCGGCGCCGAGGCGCTCTCCAAATCGAAGCGCGAGAAGCTCGAGCGCATGTGGGGCGCCGAGGTGAACGACCTCTTCGGCATGACCGAGATCGGCATCCTCGGCAGCGACAGCCGCGTGCATGAAGGCTTCCACATCCAGACGGACCAGGCCCTCTTCGAAGTCGTCGACGAGAAGACCGGCTTGCCCGTGCCCGAGGGCCTGGAAGGCCTGATGGTGATCACGCCGCTCTGGATCAACAACGCGACGCCGTTCCTGCGCTGGAGCTCGGGCGACATCGTCACGATCCGCAACGAGACGCGCCTCGACGGGCCGTTCTCGATGTTCCCCGTGATGCGCCATGCGCACCGCACCGCCGGCTTCTTCAAGATCCGCGGCGTCAACATGAATCACGCCGAGTTCGAGGACTTCATCTTCCGCATGCCCGAAGTGAACGACTTCAAGGTGGAACTCATGAGTGCCGCCGACCGCGAGGTGCTGAAGCTCATGATCGAGGTGAAGCGCGGGCTCGACGCCGGCGGCATTTCCGGCAAGGTCGCAGAAGCCGTGCGCAAGACCTTCGAGGTGCGGCCCGACGTGGAAGTGCTGCCCACCGGCACGCTCGCGCGCGAGTTCGAAGCGAGCGTGAAGGCGCCGCGGTTCGTGGACAAGCGGCAATAGCGACGCCGCCAATGCAAACAGTCGTCGTGAGCGAAGCGAAGGATCTAGCTCGGACTGCCGACAGCATTCGCGTGGACGCCAGGTCTTTCGCTTCGCTCAGGGCGACGTTGGAGTAGGAGGAAACGATGCTCGAAACCACGCTTGCCGGCAGCCTGCCGAAGCCCGCTTGGCTCGCCGAGCCCGAGAAGCTCTGGGCCGCGTGGCGTCTTGAAGGCCCGCTGCTCGCCGAGGGCAAGCGCGACGCGGTGCTCGCCTGCTTGAAGCGCCAGGAGGATGCGGGCATCGACATCGTCACCGACGGTGAGCAGTCACGGCACCATTTCGTGCACGGCTTCCTCGTAGGGCTCGCCGGGCTCGATTTCGAACACCAGCGCACGATCGGCATCCGGAAGGACCGCTACAAGGCCGAGGCGCCGGTGGTGACCGGCGCGGTGAAACGCACCAAGCCCGTGCACGGCGACGAGATCCGCTTCATGCGCGCGCACACCAAGAGACAGGTGAAGTTCACGCTGCCGGGGCCGATGACAATCGTCGATACGCTCGCCGACGACCACTACAAGAACCGCGAGAAGCTGGCGCTCGCTTTCGCCGAGGCGCTCAACGCCGAGGCGCGCGATCTCGAAGCCGGCGGCGCCGACGTGATCCAGTTCGACGAGCCCGCCTTCAACGTCTATCCCGACGAGGTGCGCGACTGGGGTATTACGGCGCTCGAGCGCGCGGCTGAAGGCCTCCGCTGCAAGACTGCGGTCCACATCTGCTACGGCTACGGCATTCCCGCGAACGTCGCGTGGAAAAGGACGCTCGGCAGCCAGTGGCGGCAGTACGAGGACGTGTTCCCGCTCTTGGCCAAGAGCAAGATCAACCAGGTTTCGCTCGAATGCGCCAACAGCAAGGTGCCGATCGAGCTGCTCGGCCTCCTGAAGGGGAAAGACGTGCTGGTCGGCGCCATCGACGTCGCCAACGAGACGGCCGAGACGCCCGAGCAGGTGGCGGCGGTGATCCGGAGTGCCATGAAACACGTGCCGGCGGAGCACCTCTATCCCTGCACCAATTGCGGCATGGCGCCGATGGAGGCAGGCCTCGCCTGGAGGAAGGTCGAGGCGCTGGCCAAGGGGGCCGCCATCGTGCGGCAGGAACTTGGCAAGGGGTAGCCCGCATGTTCAGGAACGCGGCTCTGGGCATCCGAGTCGGACGCGGCGCCGGGTTGATTACGGTCTGCGCGCTTCTGGTCCACGCGCCCGCCGCGCTCGCCGAGACGAGCAACAAGCTCAAGGACGTGCTGGCGCTGGCCGGCGAGGGCGCGCGCCAGCAGGTCTATTTCACCGATCTCGGCGCCGCCGGAAGCTTCACGGGCGAGCGCGGCGGGGCGCTGGTGCGTCGATTGGGCCGCCGTCTGATCGTGCCCGGAGTCACGACCGCGCTGGGGCATGAGGTGGCGCAGCCC
>SBBV01000301.1 GCA_005240015.1 Candidatus Odyssella thessalonicensis
ACCCGAGCGCCTCGAGTTCGGCCTCCATGAGGCGCCCGGCCGCCGCCGGCAGAAGGCGCGCCAGCGCCTCGGTCGAGGCATGCGCGCGATGCGCCGCCGAGAAGGCGTCGTTCACGTACACGTCGCCGAGCGCGGCCAGCCGCTTCGCGAAGCCCGCATCGTTCGCCTCTTCCTCGGCGTGAAAGCGCAGGTTTTCGAGCAGCAGCACCTCGCCGGGCGCGAGGTTGCGCGCCGCCGCCTCGGCCACCGGGCCGACGCAATCGGCCGCGAAGTGCACCTTCAAGCCGCCAAGCGCGCGTGCCAGCGGCGCCGAGAGCGGCCTCAGCGACATCTCCGGCACGACCTTCCCGCCGGGCCGGCCGAAATGCGACAGCACGATCACGGCGGCGCGCTTCTTCGCGAGCTCCGCGATCGTCGGCGTGAGCCGCTTGATGCGCGTCTCGTCGGTGACCTTGCCGTCCTTGATCGGCACGTTGAGATCGGCGCGCAGGACGACGCGTTTGCCGGCGACGGCGATATGGTCGAGGGTTTTGAATGCGGGCATGGGACCACAAAGCGCGTTGCTCGGGCGGCGCGCAGTTTCAAAGCACAAAGCCGCAGCTGCTTCAACGTTCGAACGCTCGTAGCGGGACGCGTGTTCCGCGCGGGATCGCGATTCCACCTATGGACGCGCGAGCGGAGATCGGGAAGATGGCGGCATGAAAGCGCTCAAATGGGTCGCGATCGGCCTCGGCGCCGGCGGCGTGCTAGCCGGCGGCATCGTGTGGCTTGTGTTCTCGCTCACCAGCGGCGCGGTCGAGGCTGCCGAAGCGTTCCTCCGCCTCGTGGGACAAGGGCGATACGAAGAAGCCTATCGCGCGGTGGCGCCGCAGTTCCGCCCGAGCCAGGATCTCGGCTCGTTCCGCGCCACGATGCAGCGCTCTGGGCTCGACAAATACGAAGCGGCGTCGTGGTCCTCGCGCCGCATCAGCGGCGGCTGGGCACGCTTGCGCGGTACCATCCGCACCGGCGCCGGCGGGCGCGTGCCGGTCGTGGTCGAGCTGGTCAGCGGCAACGAAGCTTGGCTCGTCTACAGCATTCGCCTCGGCGGAGCGGGCGCCCTTGCCGACGACGATTCGCGTGATGGCGTCGCGCTTGATCCGGCGGCGATGAAGCGGCTGGCGCTGCAGTCGCTGCTCGACTTCAACGACGCCGTCCGCAGCGGCGACTTCGCCGCCTTCCATGCCAAGCTCGCGCGGCCGATGCGCGAGCAGTACACGCCGGAGCGGCTGCGCGCCGCGTTCCAGGTCTTCGTCGATCAGAAAATCGACCTCGCGCCCATCGCCGCGGTGGAGCCGATCTTCGAGCCGCGCGAGGCACGCGCCGATTCGGGAGGCCAGCTGCCGCTGAAGGGCCGCTTTCCGACGCGTCCGTCCGAGGTCGCGTTCGACCTCGCCTACATCCTCGAAGGCGGCGATTGGCGGCTGGTCAAGATCAACGTGCAGGTCCGTCCGCCGCAATAAGCGGCGGCGCTCAGGCCGCGGTGTTGCCGTTCTTGGTTGGGCGGCCGGAGCGGTCGGGGCCGATGCTCAGGACGCGGCGGATGTCTTCGCCGGAGAGGCCGAGCGCCGCCGGCCGCACGGTTTCCGGCATCACCGCCACGTCGCGGATTTCGGTGAGCCCGTCGAAGCGCAGCCAATGCGCGACCTCGCCGCTGGCGAGATCGACGACGCAGAGCGCGGTCTGCGCCTTGGCGCGGTAGGTTTCGAGATTGTGCTCGAGCGGCAGCCCGCCCATGCCGCGCCCGTTGCGCGCGACCGACGTCGCCACCACCGCGAAGCCGTCGATGAAGGCGAGGCCCGAGAGCCAGCCCGGGCAGAAGGCCAGCTCCTCGAACGCGGCCGTGTCGAGATGGACGAAGCCGAAGAGGCCGCTCGCCGCCTCGTTGAGCCAGAGCCGCTCGGCATGGAGCCGCGGCGCCACCGGCAAAGCGAGGCCCTGCGCCACGACCGCGTCGTTTGCGGCGTCCATGACGAGCCCCGCGCTCGCGATGCCCCGCACCCAACCCGCGGGCTCGTCGGTGGCGGCGGCCGTGCTCACATAGCGCAGCAACCCGTCTTGCAGCGCGAAGCCGGTGAGATGGCAGCGGTCCTCGGGCAGGAGGCGCGAGATGAACGGCGGTCGCCAGATCGGCGTGAAGCTGAACTCCACCCCCGCCGCGGCAACGCAGCTGAACAAGGTGTTGGCGAAGAGGATCGTGCCATCGGCCGCAAATGCGACGTCGCCGGCGCGCACGTCGCCGGTCGTGTAGGCCACGCGCGGCACGAACAGCTTGTCGTAACCCGAGGCGCTGCGGCCGGGTGCCACCGTGTTCTCGAAGCGCCAGATCTGGAAACCGGTGGCGAGCAGCAGCGTCTGGCCGTTGCCGTGAAGTCCGTGCGCGGCATCGAAGGTGCGCAGGAAGATCGAGAGCTTGCCCTCGGGTGCGGCGCCGACGAGGACGAGGCGGCCAGTGCTGCCGGTGGTGAGCGCGATCGAGGCGCGGCGCTCCGCCAGCCACGCGGCGAAATCGCGCGACTGCGCGATCTCGAGCCGGCGCAGCGCCGGTTGCGATTCCCAGCCGTCCATCCTCCCGCTCTCCCCCTTGTCGAGCGATTGGAAACGATCCCCTGACAAAACGCCGCCCCTCGGGCGCAGCGTTTCGGCCGCGCCGCCGGGCCGCGTCCGGCGCGGTCCGGCGCTGCGCCGGACCGCATCGGACTCAGATGCCGATGATGTTCTTCTGCACGTTGTTGTCGATGTCGAGCGTGGCGGCTCCGCCATCGATGACGTAGCGGGTGAAGGCGCCCATGTCGTGGACGACGACGTCGTGGCCGGTGAAGTCGGCCGA
>SBBV01000516.1 GCA_005240015.1 Candidatus Odyssella thessalonicensis
CGGCAGCGCCAACCCGATCTCCGGTCCTTCGTCGCCATGCAGCTGGATGCAGTCGAGGCCCACGCGCGCTTGTGCCACCGGCACCCGACCGAACTTGTCGCGCGATCCCTCGACTGCGCGCGGCGAAGACGCCGCGCTCCGCTCAGGATGACGGCGTGGGAAAGGCGTAGCGCCGATGACCTGGGTCAAGATCTGCGGCATCACGCGCATCGAGGACGCGGCGGCGGCGGCCAAGGCGGGGGCCGACGCGATCGGCTTCGTCTTCTATCCGCCGAGCCCGCGCGCGATCACGCCGGCGCGCGCGGCCGAGATCGCGGCGGCGCTGCCGGCGGGCCTCGCCAAGGTCGGCGTGTTCGTCGACGAAACGGTGGCGCGCATGGCCGAGATCCGCGCGCGCGTGGGCCTCGACTGCATCCAGCTGCATGGCGACGAAGGACCGGAGATCGGGTTGGCGCTGCCGGGGCCGGTGATCCGCGCCTTTCGCGCCGCGCCGCGCGACCTCGAAGAAGCCGCGCGCATGGCGCGCTATCCGGCCGCGGCGGTGCTCGTCGACGGCGAGCGTGCCGGCTTCTATGGCGGCACGGGCACGGCGGCGTCGCAGGGCGCCATCGCGGCGGCGCGGCGCGCGCGGCGCTGGATCCTTTCCGGCGGTCTCTCGCCGGATACGGTGGGTGCCAAGATTGCAGCGCTGACGCCGTGGGGCGTCGACGTCTCCACCGGGGTAGAGCAGGCCCCCGGCGTGAAGGATGCGAAGCGGATCGCCGCCTTCGTGGCGGCGGTGCGAGCCTCGGGCTTCGGCCCGAGGAAGGCGGCGGGCTGGAGCGGAGCCTCCTCCCTCGGTACCGGCCGGTCCGCCGCCTGAACCCGCGAGGAGCGCGTCAGCCGCCGGCGGCGACGATGCCGAGCACCACGCCCATCAGCGTGATGCCGATCGCCGCCGAGGCCAGCGGCAGCAGGATGAGGATGATCGCCTCGCGGCTCGGCAGGCGCCCGGTCAGCGTCTCGAACTGGCCGCGCAGCCACTGCTTCGGCCGATACGCGCTGGTGGTGTCGATGCGGCCGCGGCTCGTGCGCACGAGCAGCCACGGCACGCCGAGCGCCACGACCGCGAACGAGGTGACGAGCAGCATCGTCATCACCGTGTCGACGTGGCCCCAATAGGCGAGCCAGCCGATCGGCACGAACCAGCCGAGACAGAAGCCCATCACGGCCAGCAGCGTCGCCGGGATGCGGCGGTGTGCGCGCGCGCCGCGCGGCTCTTCGCCGTTACGGATTTGTTTGACCATCGCGCTTTGCCTCGTTTGCAGACTCGCTCCCCCTCTTTGGAGAAACGCCGCAGGGGCATCGATCCGCCGCCGGTGCGACGATTTACCGGTGCGCGAAGCCGGCCGCACAGGACGCTTTGCATGCCGCCTCTCGCCGCGCCTCGTTTTGATCGTCGGCCCCGCGCGTTTCGCGGCCTCTACTCATGAATGGCAGATTAACGATAATCGGTGTGACGGCGCGCACAGATCGCGCGTGAGAACCGTCACTGCGGGCGCCGGTTGGGCTGGCGTAGTCTCGCGTCAGATGAGGCAAGCGATTGCTTCACCTGATCCCCAACCAGTGAGTAACCCAACCATGAAGCTCAAACTCCTCGCCGCTGCCGCCGTTGCCGCTCTCTCGCTCGGTGCGGGCGCCGCCCAGGCCGACACCAAGGTCGAGGCCGGTGTCACCGAGGCAAAGGTGATCCTGCACTTCGGCTTCGGCTACCCGTACTACTACGGTGGCCCGTACTACGGTTATCCGTACTATCCGAGCTGCGGCTACAACTACTGGGGCCAGTGGGTCTGCTACTAAGCCTCGGCAGTCCGGTTCGATTGGCGAGCGGCCCGCCCTGCGGCGGGCCGCTTTGCTTTCGTGTCGAGAAGATCGCTCAGCGCCGCGCGCTGTTCCAGTCGCCGGTCGCGGCGAGCTGCGGGGCCATTTCGGGCGCCGACCAGCGGAACGGCAGGGCGTTTTCCATCAGCAGGCCGTCCTCGGGGCGGAAGCGCAGCAGGCGCTGCGCGCCGGCGAAGGCGGCGACCTCGGGCCCGTCCCAGACGATCTCCGCGGCGCCGGTCAGCGACAGCACATGGCCCATGGCGAAATCGACGAACAGCAGCCCGGCGCGCGGATTGGCTGCGACATTGCCGAAGGTGTTGAAAACGGAATTGCCGGCGAAGTCGGGCGCGGTGAGTTGCGTGCGCCCGTCCGCGGTGTCGACGTGCACGAAACCGGGCTTGCCGCCGCGATGCGAGACATCGACGCCCTCGGCGGGCGCCCCCGTGCGCGCGCCGGGCGAGGCACTGGCGATGAAGAACGTGTCGGCATGGCGCACGAGCGCCGCCGCCGCCTCCGAGAGCAGCGGCGCTTCGCGGCGGATGGCGGCCGGCGCGGCCTTTCCGCGCGGCGCCGGCTCGTGCGTGCGCGCCTGGATGTATTGCGGGCAATTGCCGAAGCTCTGCCGGACATAGACGGTGAAGCCGTCGGCATCGGCGCTGATCACGGTGCCGTTCATGCGGTTGCGCCGGCGCGTCGCGAGCTCGATGCCGAGCGCACCCAGCGGTGCGCCGAGCGCGAGATTCGTCGCGAGCGGATCGGCGGCTGAGGGGCGGGCGCCGACCTCGAGCAGGCGCGCATCGGGCGTGCGCATGAAGCCGGGTGCTCCGGCGAGGATCGAGGCCCAGGGCCGGTCGCACGCGTCGAGGCTGCCGATGATCACGTAAGGCAGCTTCTCGAACAGCTCGCGGTGCTGGTCGGGCATGAAATCGCGCACCATGCGGCGGCCGGCGCGCTCGGCGCGCTCGCGCACGCCGACGCGCTGCTGCACCGCCTGCTCTCCGGCGTGATAGGGCGAATCGGGCCCCGGCCAGCCGGCGAGCGGCGCCCGCACCGTCGTGGTCATGATCGGCTCCGCAGCTATGCCGCTGCCGGCACCGTGCTCTTCGGCATCGGCACGAAGTTCGGCAGCGCCTCGATGCGGCCGAGCCAGGCGCGGATATTGGGATAGGGCTCGAGCGAGACGCCGCCCTCGGGCGCTTGCGCGGTGTAGGAGTAGAGCGCCACGTCGGCGATGGTCGGATGCTCGGCGGCAAGGAAGCGGCGTGCGGCGAGATGCGGGTCCATCACCGTGTAGAGCCGCGCCGCGAGCATCCTGGCGCGCTCGTAGTCGCATTTGACGCCGAACAGCTTGATGAGACGCGCTTCGGCGGGTCCGAACGCGAGCTCGCCGGCCGCGAGCGACAGCCATTCCTGCACGCGGGCCTGCGCGAGCGGCTCCTTCGGCAGCCAGCGGCCCGACGCGTCGTAGCGCCCCGCGAGATAGACGAGGATCGCGTTGCTGTCGGCGAGGATGACCGGCGCGCCGGCGTCGCCGTCTTCGATGACCGGCACCTGGCCGAACGGATTCTTGGCAAGAA
>SBBV01000418.1 GCA_005240015.1 Candidatus Odyssella thessalonicensis
GAACCCGGTCACCGCGCAATTCTCGATGATGTCGACGCCGCGAGCGTCGGCGGCGCGGGCATAGCCCCAGGCGACCGCGTCGTGGCGCGCGGTTCCGCCGCGCGGCTGGAGCAGGCCGCCGGTGACGGGATAGCGCGCCGCGGGAGAGCAATCGAGCAGCGGCACCATGCGCTGGACGGCGTCGCGGTCGAGCCACGTTGCGTCGATGCCGTTGAGGCGCATCGCGTTGCCGCGGCGCAGGAAGGCGTCGCGCTGGGCGTCGGAGTGGGCGAGGTTCAGCACGCCGCGCTGGCTGAACATGACGTTGAAGTTGAGCTCGTGGCTCAGGCCCTCCCAGAGCTTCAGCGACCATTCGTAGAACAGCGCATTGGCGGTAAGCAGGTAGTTCGAGCGGATGATCGTGGTGTTGCGCCCGGTGTTGCCACCGCCGAGCCAGCCCTTCTCGAGCACCGCGATATCCGTGATGCCGTGGTTCTTCGCAAGATAGTAGGCGGTGGCGAGGCCGTGGCCGCCGCCGCCGATGATCACCACCTCGTAGGCCGGCCGCGGATCCGGGCTGCGCCACGCCGGCGCCCAGTCCGCATGACGGCGAAGCGCGTTGCGGGCAAGAGAGAAGATCGAATATCGCATGAGGGCGGCGATCGTCGCGTCAAAGCCGGATCGCCGCCGGCATGCGAAATTCGTCCTTGGGCGCTGCTTTTCGATAGGCCGGCCGTGCCGTGAGCCGCCGCACCCAATCCTTGACCGCCGGCAAGCTGCTCCAGAGAGCGGCCATGCCGAGCCGCTCGACCCGATCGATCACCGGTGCCGCCGCGATATCGGCAAGCGAAAAGCTCGCGCCCGCGAGCCACGGCCCGGCCTCGGCCAATCCTTTCTCCATCTTCGCGAACGCCGCCGCCAGTGCCTTGCGCGACCGTTCGACCGCGGCCGGATCGGGCGGCTCCTTGAACATCTTCTTGAGCAGCGCGATCTGGTGCGGCCGTGGATGGTGGGCCAGCAACCGATCGAGCTCCGCCTCGCTGAACCTGCCGAGCACCTGTTTCATCATGAGATTGAGCGAGGCCGGGCGGATCGCGACGAACAGCTCGTCCTCCTCGTGCTTGACCCAGTCCCGCATGCGCGCGCGTGCGTAGGGGTCGGCCGGGCGCAGCGGCACCTCGGGAAAGCGATCGTCGAGGAATTCGTTTATGATCGACGATTCCGGAACGAGCCGCCCTTCGAGCTTCAGCGTGGGGACGAGGCCCCTCGGGTTCACGGCCAGATAGGCCGACGCCAAGTTCTCGAACTTCATCAGATCGACATGGTGGCCGGTCCAGGCGAGGCCCTTTTCCTCGAGGCAAAGGCGGACCTTGAACGAGCAGAAGGAATCCCAGAAGTGATAAAGCTCGATCATCGCCGCTCCTCGTCCGGCCGCCGTTTCGCGCTTGCAGGCGTCTGCCAGACAATATTATACACAGAGTATTAAATTAGAGAAGCGTGCCCCGCACGGATCCGCGCGTCCCCTCGCACCCAGAGGAACCCCATGTCCTCCGAACACCCGATTCTGCTCGATATCGACAACGGCGTCGCCACCATCACCTTCAATCGGCCGCGGGCCAAGAATTCGCTCAACGTCGAGGCGCTGCAGCGACTCTACGAGGCGATGGGCACCTGCGAGGATCGCGCCGATGTTGGCGTCGTGGTGCTGACCGGCGCCGGAGACGCCTTTTGCGCAGGCGTCAACCTCAAGGGTTACGAACTGGACGAGCGCGCCGCGTTGCGTGCCGGCTTCCGCGAAGTGGCGATGTGGTGGCACCAGATGCTGCATCGGATCGTGCGCATCCCGAAGCCGGTCCTGGCGGCGGTCAACGGCATCGCGGTCGGCGGCGGCCTCGGCATGGTGCTGGCGGCGGACATCGCGCTGTGTCACGAGCGCGCCACGTTCTATGCCTCGTGGATGTCGAACGGCGTCGCCAACGACGGCGGCTCGAGCTACACGCTGGCCCGGATCGTTGGCTTCCGACGCGCTATGGAGTTGATGCTCACCAACCGCACGCTCGATGCGCGCGAGGCGGTGGAATGGGGCATCTGCAACCGCATGTACGGCGATGCGGACTTCGCGAAAAACGTGGCCGCCGTCGCGCGCCAGTTGGCCGATGGTCCGACCCATCTCCAGGCCTACGTCAAGGAGACGTTTCACGAGGGCTGGCGTCGCTCGCTCGAGGAATGCACCGAGCACGAATGCATGAACATCTTGAAATCGCTCGATCACCCCTACGCGGCCGAGCGGCTCGGGGCCTTCAAGCGCGGCGAACGCACCAATTCGATCCAGGTCGATCTCAAGTAGCGGCGTTCAGGCCGCGTTGCGGGTCGTCAGCACGAGCTTGGCGACCGCGCGGCGCGAGGCGATCTTGTTCATCGCGTCGTGAATCCGCTCGAGCGGGAATCGCTCCGTGATTTCGGGCCGGATCTTACCCTTGCGGTGGAGCTCGAACAGCTCGGCCACAGCCCGGTGGATCAATTCCGGTTCCATCTTGAAGTGGATGTCCAGCGGAGCGCCGATCACAGAGATGTTCTTGAGCAGGATGTGGTGGCCCTTGGGCATGGAGATATCCATCGTCGCGAAGCCGACGATGACCATGCGGCCCTTGTAGCCGACGCAGCGCATCGCAGCGTCGAAAACCTTGCCGCCCACCACGTCGAAGACGGCGTTGCAGAGCTTGTCGCCGGTGATCTTGGCGACCTGCGCGCGCACGCCCTCGTGCAGGTCCGGCACTGAGAGATCGATCCAGTGGTCGGCGCCGTGCGCCTTGCAGAGCTCGCCCTTTTGCTTGGAGGTGGCGCCGGCGAGTACCGTGGCGCCGCGCACCTTGGCGAGCTCGACCATGGCGAGCCCGACGCCGCCAGAGGCGCCGGTCACGAACACGGTTTCGCCCGGCTGCACGTTCCCGCGCGCGAAGACGGCGATATAGGCCGTGTTGTAGATCGTCACCATGCCGGCGGCGGTGGCGAAATCGATGTCGTCGGGGAGAACAAAGACGCGGGACTGCGGCGCCGCCAGTTGCTCGGCGAAGGCGCCCCAGGTCACCTGCGCGCTCACGCGGTCGCCGACCTTGCAGCGGGTGACACGCCGGCCGACCGCGCGCACGACGCCGGCGGCGTCGCGCCCGGGAACGAAGGGCCGATCGGGGCGTGTCTGATACTTGCCTTGCAGCATCAGCGTGTCGGGAAAGTTGAGGCCGATCGCGTGTACATCGATGAGAACGTCCTCGTCGCCGAGCTTGGGCGTCGGCAACTCTTCGATCTTGTGGCTGTCGAGCGGTCCGAATTCGCGCACCAACAATCCGCGCATCACCCGATCTCCTATCCGGCCGGTTTTGTGGCCATTTCGCGCGCGGCCTCGAGCGCCGCCGCTACGATCTCGGCGTAGCCGGTGCAGCGGCAGAGATTGCCGCTGAGCGCCAGGCGGATGTCGGCCTCGGTCGGCGCCGGGTTGCGCTCGAGGTATTCGCTCAACGACATGAGAAAGCCGGGCGTGCAATAGCCGCACTGCAACGCAAAGTTGCGATGAAACGCCGCCTGCAGCGACGAGAGGCGCCCGTCCCTGCCGGCGAGCCCCTCGACCGTGTCGATGCGCCGGCCCTCGGCCTGCACCGCAAGCAGCAGGCAGGCGCGCACGGCCTTGCCGTCGACGCGGATCGTGCACGCGCCGCAGATTCCGTGCTCGCAGCCGACATGGGTGCCGGTGGCGCCGATCTCGTGGCGCAGGAAATCGGTGAGCAGCAGCCGCGGCTCGGCATAGCCCTCGACCGGTTCGCCGTTGAGCACGAAACGAACGCGGTGGCGCTCGGTTTTGCTCAGGACGCGCATCGGCGGGCCTCCTCGATCACTTTCTTCCCCAGGCGGCGGACCATCTCGCGCCGATAGCGCGCGGTGGCGTGGATGTCGTCGCTGCCGTCGAGGCCCCAGGCGAATTCGTTGAGCGCGTCGGCGAGGCCGCCGGCATCGAGATTCGCCCATTCGCGCACCACGGGGCGGTCGGCGACACCGCCGACGCCGAGCCGGACCGTGGCGCCGTTGCAGATCGCGGCGAGCGCCACGATCGCGAAATCGCCGTGGCGGCGGGCGATCTCGCGGAACGCATAGCCGAAGCCCGCGCGCGCCAACGGGTAGCGCACGGCCATCACCATCTCGTCGGGCTCGCGCGCGGTGGTGAGCAGGCCGAGCTGGAAATCCGCCGCCTTCAGCGTGCGCCGGCGCCGCGCCGAGCGCAGCACCACCTCGCCGCCGAGCGTCGCGAGGCAGAGCGGCAGCTCGGAACTCGGATCGGCGTGGCACAGCGAGCCGCACACGGTGCCGCGGTTGCGCGTCTGGAAGTGGCCGATCTCGGGCAGCGCGGCCGCGAGCAGCGGCAGGCGGCGGCCGACCTCGGGCCAGGCTTCGAGCGCGCCCTGGGTGAAGGTGGCGCCGATCTCGACCGCCGCGCCCTCGACACGGCAATAGCTCAGCGCCGCGATCGCGCTGATGTCGACGACGATGGCGGGGCGCACGAGGCGCATGTTGAGCATCGGCATCAGCGATTGCCCGCCGGCCATGATGCGCGCTTCGTCGCCATGCTCTTTCAGCAGCGCAAGCGCCTCGTCCGCCGAATCGCAGCGCGCGTAATCGAAGCTGGCCGGCTTCATGGACGAATCCTCACGAGCTTGCGCCACCACGCGCGCGGTGCCGACGCGGGCGAGTCGCCGACCGTTAGACGTGCGAACCCGGCGAAGAACTGGTCGATGAGCCGGCGCGCCGCATAATCGAGCATGCGTCCTCCGACGGCGGCGATGGTCCCGGTCAGCCGCACCTCGTAGTCGTAGGAGACCTCGGTGCCCTCGGGCACTGCCGCAAAGGCGAGGCGGCCGCTGCCCGACGAAGCGCCGAGCGGGCCGAGCATCTCGCCCGAAAGCACGGCGGCGGTCGGCGGTGCCAATTGCGACAGCCTCACCGTCGCCTCGAACTGCCCGCGCACCGGCCCGATGCCGATGATCAGCTTGGCGCGGTAGGCTTCGGTGCCGACCCGCTCGAGCGTTTGGCACCCGGGGATCGCCCGGCGCAGCGTTTCGGGCGCGAGCATCGCACTCCACACCTGCCCCGGGGGTGCCGCGACGCGCACGGTGCCGGCGCCGCGGATGCTGCGCTCCTTTCCCTTGGCCGGCCGCGCCTCGGTGCGCGGCCGCCGGGGCGGCCGCTCGTCGCCGCTGATCCATTCGGCAACCTTGGCCGGCAGCAGCGGCGTGCTGACGTCGCGGCGACCGAGCGCGTCGGCCACGGCGTTGGCGATGCAGACGGGCGTGCTGTACTGGTTGCCCTCGGCGATGCCCTTGGCGCCGAGGCGCGTGAACGGCGACGGCGTCTGCACCGGGTGAAAGACGTCGAGGCGCGGCATCTCGGCCGCGGTGGCGACGAGGTAGTCGGCGAACGTGCCGGATAGGAAGCTGCCGTCCGGCGCGTAGGCGAATTCCTCGTAGAGCGAGGCGCCGAGCGCCGCAGCGAACGAGCCGTGGATCTGGCCTTCGGCCAGCCCCGGATTGATGATCGTGCCGCAATCGTGGCTGGTCACATATTTGTCGATGCGCACCTCGCCGGTATCGCGGTCGATCTCGACGCCGCAGAAATCGAAGCCGAAGCCGTAGGCGAGCGAGGTGTTGATCTCGTCGTTGGCCGTGGTCGGCGTGAGCTCGGGCGCATTCCACGACACCGATTCGCGCAGCGCCGGCTCCATGCCCTCGGGCAGGCTGCTCGGCGACCAATGCGCCTGGCCGGCGACGCGATGGAAGCTCAGGGCGTTCTCGGGATTGCGGCGGTCGTGGATGCGGCCATCGACGAAGTCGACCTCGTCGGGCGGAACGTTGAGCGTCTGGGCGGCGATGCGGGCGAGCTTCCGGCGCAGGCGGACGGCAGCCAGATGCGCGGCGCTGGCCACGGCCGGCGCGAAGCGGCACGAATAGTTGCCGGCCGCGATCGACCACCCGTCCTTCTGCGTGTCGGTCTCGAGATTGACCGCGACCTGGTCGAAGCCCACGCCAAGCTGATCGGCGACGATCTGCGCGAGCGCGGTCTGGTGGCCCTGTCCCTGCGGCACCGAATCGGCGACGACGCTGACGGCACCGAGCGGATCGACGGTGACCGTGGCGGAGGCCACCGCGCCGTCCTTGATGCCGGCGCGCTCGCGTTCGGCCCCGGTCTTCAGCGTCGAGATGTAGCCCATGTTGGACTGGC
>SBBV01000187.1 GCA_005240015.1 Candidatus Odyssella thessalonicensis
CCGGCAAAGGCGGTGTCGTGAGCGGGCGCGCGGGCGGCGCCGGCATGGGCGGCGCCATGGCCTCGGGCGCATTGCCTTTGGCCGGCGCCGACTTCAGCTCCATGGCGCTCGTGTACTTGATGAGCTGTGCGAGCCAGGCATCGAGGTCCATGCCCGCGGCGGCGGCGGCGCGCTCGGCCGCTTCGCGCGCCTCAGGCGAGATCTCGACGAAGCTCCACGACGACTTGATTTCGTTCAATCCGGCCCCCGGGCGGAACGGGACGGCGGCTCCCGTCGACACTATATATAGCGAATTCCGGGTAAACGCGTGAATAACAACTTGACCCGGTGTTCCGCCGCGGGTCGGCCGGCCGAGCCGGCGCGCCGAGGCTCCGCCGGCGGGCGCTCCCCGTTGCCGCGGGGGCGCCAAGAGGTTAGAGCATCCACCCGCGCGCCGGCGCCGTTTCCGGCGTCCTGCGCGCGGCCCGGCTGGGGCGTCGCCAAGTGGTAAGGCACCGGATTTTGGTTCCGGCATTCGTAGGTTCGAATCCTACCGCCCCAACCAGCCCAGAGGGTACCGGGGTGGCGATCGGGCGCCGTGATCTCGCCCCGTAGGCCACGGGGAGCATCATGGACGCTGCGCAGATCGCCGAACTCAAGTCTCGTCGCGTCGAAGGCGAACAACGCCGTCTCTATTGGGGTAATCACCCCGACCTTTGGCTCGACGCCTCGCCTGCAGTGCGGGGCGTGATTCACGATCCCCTCGCGGCCGCACTAGATCACATTGCCGATCGTCCCAAAGTAAATTTTCAGGTAATGTTCGCGCGTTAGAGTCCTAAACGGACTCCTCAATCATCGGTATGGCGGGCGCGTGGAGGATCTGTCCACGAGCAAATCGGAAATTGGGGCCAGGGGGCGGATGAGCGCAGGCCAATACGCGATAGGCGGCCGCGAACTGCTCGGCCAGGCGCTCGGCGCATGCCGCGGCGGCCTCTGGGCCGTGGTCGCGTTCAGCTTTTGCATCAATCTTCTGATGTTGGCGCTGCCCATCTATAGCCTGCAGGTCTACGACCGCGTGCTCTCGAGCCGCAGCGTCGACACGCTGATCCATCTCACGCTCATTGTGGCCGGCGCCCTCCTCGTGCTCGCCATGCTCGAAGCGATCCGCGGCCGCGTCATGATCGGCGTCAGCACCTGGCTTGAACGGCGCCTTGCGCCTGTGTTGCTCGGCGGCGCCATCGCCGGCGCGCTGCGCCAGACACCATCGGCCCAGGCGCTGCGCGACATCGCGACGGTGCGCAGCTTCATCGCCGGGCCCAACCTGTTCCCGCTGCTCGATGCGCCGTGGCTGCCGATCTTCGTCGCCGCCACATTTCTCGTTCATCCGCTGCTCGGCTGGCTGGCGACGGGCGGCGCCGTCGTGATGGTGGCGCTCGCCGTGGCCGGCGAGCTCGCCACGCGGCGCGCGCTCGAGCGAGCGGGCGCGGCCGCGACGCGCGCCTTCGCCGAGGCCGATGCTGCGACGCGGAACGCCGACGTGATCCAGGCCATGGGCATGGTCGGCAACATCACGCAGCGTTGGCGCAGGTTCAGCGGCGACATGCTCGATCTTCATGCCCAGGCTAGTGTGCGCGGCAACCGCATCTCGGCCATCGCCCGCTTCACGCGCCTCGCGCTGCAGATGGCGGCGCTGGGCCTCGGCGCCTGGCTGGCGATCGACGGCATCATCACCGGCGGCGCCATGATCGCGGCCTCGATCCTGATGGCGCGGGCGCTCGCGCCGGTCGACGCCGGCATCGCGGCCTGGAAATCGATGCTGCAGGCGCGCGCCGCCTATCGCCGGGTGGTGCGGGCGCTCAAGGCCACGGCACTGCGACCTCGCGCGATGCCGCTGCCGGTGCCGCAGGGCGCGCTGCGAGTCGAAGGCCTCCGCTTCCAGCATGCGGGCGTCAAGGAACCGACGCTGCGCAACGTCGGCTTCCAGCTCGCGCCGGGAGAGCATCTCGGCCTGATTGGGCCCACCGCGTCGGGCAAGACCACGCTCGCCCGTCTCATCGTCGGGAATCTGAAGCCGGCCGATGGCGTGGTGCGCCTCGACGGCGCCGACATGGCCGAGTGGGACGTCGACGATCGCGGCCGTCACGTCGGCTATCTGCCGCAGGACATCGAGCTGTTCAGCGCCACCGTGCGCGAGAACATCGCGCGCATGTGCGAGGGCGATCCTGAGGCGGTGATCGCCGCCGCGCGCCTCGCCGGCGTCCACGAGATGATCCTGGCGCTGCCCGCTGGCTACGACACCGAGATCGGCGTCGGCGGCGCCGCGGTCTCGGGCGGACAGCGCCAGCGCATCGGGCTTGCCCGCGCGCTCTACGGGGATCCGCGCCTCATCGTGCTCGACGAGCCCAATGCGAGCCTCGACCTTTCGGGCGAGCAGGCGCTGTTGGGCGCGCTCGACGCGCTCAAGAGCCGCGGCGTCACCGCGATCATCATCGCGCATCGGCCCAATATCCTGCGCCGCGTCGACAAGATCCTCCTGCTCGGCAACGGGACCATGCAGCGCTTCGGTCCGCGCGACCAGGTCATGCACGAGCTGATGCGCCCGCGCGCGACGGCGGCAACGGCCGAACGCATCCAGAGGTGAAACGATGAAGGCTGAGCGCCCTTCGCCCGGCACGTTGGCCCCGCCGGATGCGGCCGAGGCCGCCGATCTCCGCCAAATTCGCGGGCCGACGCGGCTCGGCCTCTTCGTCGTCGTCGGCTTCCTCGGCATCGTGTTCGGCTGGGGAGGGTTCGTTCCGCTCGACAGCGCCGCGGTG
This sequence comes from Candidatus Odyssella thessalonicensis, assembly GCA_005240015.1. GTDB lineage: Bacteria > Pseudomonadota > Alphaproteobacteria > Bin65 > Bin65 > SBBV01. The sequence goes on from SBBV01000187.1 coordinate 2,796, forward strand.
GCGCCGGGCTTCGTCGGCATCGACACCAACCGCAAGACCGTCCAGCACCTCGAGGGCGGGATCGTGCGCGAGATCCTGGTGCGCGAGGGCGAGCGTGTCGTCGCCGACCAGCCGCTCATCCGACTTGAGGAGACGGCGCCGCGGGCCAAGATCGAACAGCTCGAAGCGCAGATCGCGGCCGACTCGGGTCAGCTGAAATTGGTGAAGGACGAGGAGAAGACCGTCGACGACCTCTACAAGAAGGGCTACGCGCAGCTGCCGCGCCTGCTGCAGCTCCGGCGCCGGCGCGTCGAGCTCGAAGGCAACATCTCGCAAAGCCAGGCCCAGCTCCAGGCGGCGCGCGATGCGTTGGCGCGCACGGTCATCAAGGCGCCGATGGCGGGCACCGTCGTCGAGCTCCGCGTCCATACGAAAGGCGGCGTCATCGCCGCCGGCGCGCCGGTCTTGGACATCGTGCCGGCCGACGAGCCGCTTGTGATCGAGGCGCGCATCGAGCCCAACGACATCGACGTCGTGCACGCCGGCCTCCCCGCCAACATCCGGCTCACACCCTACAACTTCCGCACCTCGGTGATGATCAAGGGCGCCGTCGCCTGGGTCTCGGCCGACCGCATCACCGATCCCAAGACCAACCAGATTTATTACTCGGCCCGCATCAAGATCGATCACGAGGCCAACAAGGACATCAAGCTGCCGCCGCTTTATCCCGGCATGCCGGTCGAGGTGATGATCGTGACCGGCCAGCGCACCGCGCTGAGCTACATCACGGCGCCGCTCACCGCGAGCTTCAACCGAGCGTTTCGGCAGGAGTGACAGCTGGCCATACGCGAACGGCGGCGCCTTTACCCGCTGTTAATCATGCCTGGTTCACGCTCTCTCGGTAGCTCCGCATAAACAGGCCGGCGGGTGCGTGCGTAAACTTGCCGGGACCTTAGCATAAGGGGGCAATGCTCGACCAAACCTCAGCCGTGCTCGGCTGGTTCGACGACCAGTCCATGTGGGCGGACGCTCTTTTCGGTCTTTCGCTGGCCAAAGCCTGGGCGCTGACTGGGCTGGAATCAGGCGAAGGCGCACCATCCTGCACATGCCCGCTTTGCAGCGGCCAGGAGCGCGGGCTGTCGGAGGGCGATCCGATCGGCGATCCGCCGACGAGCGGATTGCCGCCCTCCTTCAGCCTCAGTCAAATCATCACACAGCTGCGCACGAGCTGGGGCGGGAGCTGGGAGAACGACACCTATCCGCTGAACGGAAGCTCGATCTCCTACGCGATCCTGACCTCGTATCCCAACGACTCCAGCAGCGAGAACAGCGGCTGGCAGGCGATGACGTCGCTGATGGTCGCGCGCGCGACCGAGGCGTTCGAGGCGTGGGACGAGCTCGTTTCCTTCACCCTCAATCCCTATGCGGGCAATCCGCCCGCCGGCGCCGGCGTCATCCAGTTCGCGTATTCGTCGACGACCTCCGGTGGCGGCACCTACGAAAGCCCCGAGCTCGGGTACTACCGCGGCACCAACGAGTTCGGCGGCGACTGGTGGGACATCACGCGCGCCGAGATCTGGCTCAATTCGGGCTGGTCGAGCCACAGCACGAGCTCGGCCATAAACCAGGCGGGCTACGGCTACTACGGCGGCTACGGCCTCATCACCTACCTGCACGAGATCGGCCATGCGCTGGGCCTGAGCCATCCCGGCTCCTACAACGCCGGCAGCGGCACGCCGACCTATGCGAACAGCGCCGAGTATCTCGAAGACACGCGGCGCTACTCGATCATGTCGTACTGGAACGCCTACGAGGACGGCAGCGGGACCGACCATTGGGCCAGCGACGGCATTCTCCGGTATGCGCAAACGCCGATGGTGCACGACGTCGCCGCCGCGCAATACATCTACGGCGCCGATGCGACGACGCGCACCGGCGACACGACCTACGGCTTCAACAGTACCGCCGGCAAGGACGTGTTCGACTTCACGAAGAACACGAATCCGATCCTGACCATTTACGACGCAGCGGGCACGGACACGATCGACCTTTCCGGCTTCTCCAGCGCCCAGCGGCTCGATCTCACGCCGGGGTCCTATTCGGACGTCGGCGGATCCATGACCAACAATCTCGCCATCGCCTTCTCCGCCACGATCGAGAACGCGATCGGCGGCTCGGGCAGCGACACGATCACAGGTACGGGTATTGCCAATCGCCTGACGGGCGGGGGCGGCGCCGACACACTCTATGGCCTCGGCGGCGACGACACCCTCATCGGCGACGCCAGCGCCGACACGATGTACGGCGGCGACGGTAACGACACGCTAGACGGCGGCACCGGCGACGACTTTATGCGCGGGGGCGCCGGCAATGACAGCTATGTCGTCTACGATCAGCTCGACAACGTCGCCGAGTCGGCCGGCGAGGGCACCGATACGGTGGTGTCATTGATCGATTGGACGCTCGGCGACGCGTTCGAGTTTCTCGATCTTGCCGGCACGACGGTGCTGGGGGTCGGCAATAGTGCCGCCAACGAGATCAACGGCAACACGGCCAACAATTGGCTCGACGGCAAGGGCGGCGCCGACACGATGCGCGGCGGAGCCGGCGACGACACCTATGTGTTCGAAACAATCGGTGACTATGCCCACGAGGCGGCCGGCGACGGGCTCGACACCGTCATCCTCATCACCGCGTTCGATTACACACTCACCGCCAATGTCGAGCGGCTCTGGCTCGGCGGCACGGGCGACTTCCAAGCCAACGGCAACGACATCGACAACGAGGTGATCGGCAACGCCGGCAACAACATTCTGAACGGCGGGCTCGGCGCCGACACGATGTATGGGGGCAAAGGTAACGACCTCTACATCGTCGACAGTGCCGGCGATGTGGTGAGCGAGACGGTGGATGAGGGCACCGATACAGTGAACTCGCTCATCGACTACACGCTCAACGTCAACGTCGAGAACTTGAATATCATCGGCACCGGCAACATCAACGCCTATGGCAGCAACGTCGACAACGTCATCAACGGCAATACGGGCAACAACACGCTGACCGGCGAGGCGGGCAACGACACGTTGAACGGCGGCAACGGGGTGGACAGCCTCGTGGGCGGCAGCGGCCATGATGTGCTTACTGGCGGCAGCGACGGCGACTGGCTCGAGGGCGGGACCGGCGACGACACGCTGAA
>SBBV01000320.1 GCA_005240015.1 Candidatus Odyssella thessalonicensis
CGTCGTGGGTGAACGGCTTCACGAAATTCACGCTGGCACCGTCATCGACGCAGTCCCAGAGAATCTCGGCCAGCGCGTCGATCTCAGCCTCGGCCTCCGCAGCGGACAGCACGGCAACGGCAGTCATCGTCACCTCAGAAGAAAGGAAGAAAGAAAGATAACAGGAGACGGGGAGACGGGGAGGAATCAAATAGGGCGCGCCAAGGGCGCGCCCCAAAGAAATCTTCTCCCCGGCTCCCCGGCTCCTGTGAACTTACCTCACGCGTCGTAGCGCTTGAAGACGAGGCAGGCGTTGGTGCCGCCAAAGCCGAAGCTGTTGGAGAGCGTCACGTTGAGGTCGATGTTGTCCTTCCTCTCGGTCACGAGCGGCATGCCGGCGGCCTCGGGATCGGGCTCGTCGACATTGGCCGAGGCGGCGATGAAGCGGTCCTGCATCATCATGATCGTGTAGATCGCCTCGTGCACGCCGGCTGCACCCAGCGCGTGGCCGGTCAAGGACTTCGTCGAGGTGAAATACGGGATCCGGTTGCTGCCGGGGGCGCCGAACACCTCGCGGATCGCCTTCAGCTCCTGCGCGTCGCCGATCGGCGTCGAGGTGCCATGCGTGTTGATGTAGTCGACGGGATCCTTGACGCCGTTGATCGCGAGCCGCATGCAGCGCGCGGCACCCTCGCCCGAGGGCTGCACCATGTCGTACCCGTCGGAGGTCGCGGCGTAGCCGGCCACCTCGGCATAGATCTTGGCGCCGCGCGCCTTCGCATGCTCGAGCTCCTCGAGCACGACGCAGCCGCCGCCGCCCGAGATGACGAAGCCGTCGCGCCTGGTGTCGAACGGGCGCGAGGCCTTCTCGGGCGTGTCGTTGAAGCCGGTCGAGAGCGCCGGCATCGCGTCGAACAGCACCGAGAGAGACCAGTGCAAGGTCTCGCCGCCGCCGGCGAACATCACGTCCTGCTTGCCGAACTGGATCAGTTCGGCGGCATTGCCGATGCAATGCGCGCTGGTCGAGCAGGCCGAGCTGATCGAGTAGTTGACGCCGTGGATCTTGAACGGCGTCGCGAGCGTCGCCGAATTGGTGCTCGACATGGTGCGCGGGACCATGAACGGGCCCACGCGCTTCGAGGATTTCTTCGCGCGCAACAGATCGGCGGCCTCCACCTGGTCCTTGGTGGAAGGCCCGCCCGAGCCCATGATGAGGCCGGCGCGCTCGTTGGTGACGTCGCTTTCGCTCAACCCCGAATCCGCGATCGCTTCCTGCATCGCGACGTAGTTCCAGACCGCGCCGTCGCCCATGAAGCGGCGAAGGCGCCGGTCGATGGCCGTGTCCGGGTCGAGCCGGATCGCGCCGTGGACGTGGCTCCTGAAGCCCATCTCCTTGTATTCGGGCGCCGCGACGATGCCCGAGCGTCCTTCGCGCAATGCCTGGCGCACCTCGCCCTGGTTGTTGCCCAGCGAGGAGACGATGCCGATGCCGGTGACGACGACGCGTCTCATGGTGCTCAAGCCTCGCCAGCGACGAACAGGCCCACCCGCATGTCGCTGGCCTCGTAGATGACCTTGCCGTCCGCCTCGAGCTTGCCGTCGGCAATCCCGAGCACGAGCTTTCCCGTCCTCATGCGCTTTACATCGATGATGTAACGCACGAGCCGCGTGGCGGGCAGAACCTGGTCGGTGAACTTGACCGCGCCCACGCCCAGCGCGCGCCCCCGCCCCGGCAGACCGCGCCAGCCCAGATAGAAGCCGGTCAGTTGCCAGAGGGCATCGAGCCCGAGGCATCCCGGCATCACCGGATCGGACTCGAAATGGCAGGCGAAGAACCAGAGGTCGGGTTTGACGTCGAGCTCCGCAACCGCCTGGCCCTTGCCATGGGCGCCGCCTGTCTCGGATATGTGCGTGATGCGGTCGAACATCAACATCGGCGGCAGCGGCAAACGCGCATTTCCCGGCCCGAACAGCTGGCCATGCCCGCACCTCAGCAGGTCGTCGTAGCCGAACGCATGCTTGGTGCGGAAATCCGACATGGCCGAAGCGGCCGCGCTCCCCTTTTTCTCCAACGATCCCAGTGTATTGGCGCCCAAGCACAAAGACCCGGCCGCGCCCTCTCCCGTCCTCGGCCCGATGCGCTCGGGACGCGGTCGAAAGCGGCTCTGCGGGTCGGGTTCCAGGCGCAAGGGGCGCCAAACCTCGGTTCTTAACGAGGGGTATAGGCCCCGGATTCCGCGATCCCAACTTATTTTGAGGAAAGTTGAACAGGGCCTCGCGCGCAATCCTTTGTACTTCGTGCCTTGGTGTTTTGGTGCCTTGGTGGTGAATCTTTCTTCTTCGCGCCTCCCCGGCTCCTTGTTCACTTTCCATCGGCGAGCAGAGCGTCGGGGCGGTCGGTGAAGACGGCGGTGACGCCCCAGGCGAAGAGCTGGCGCGCGCGCGCCGCGTCGTTGACGGTGTAGCAGAGGATCGGGCGGCCGGCCTGGCGCGCGATCGCGATCCGGCCGGCATCCAGCGGGCGGTGGTCGA
>SBBV01000063.1 GCA_005240015.1 Candidatus Odyssella thessalonicensis
AGGCTGGTGAGGCCAAGGTCGTAGCCGATCGGCAGATTGGGCTTGAAGGCGAGCATCGCGACGAAGTGCGTCGACCACACGCCGGCGCCGGTGACCGCAGCCGCGGCCGTGAGCCAGCGCAGGCGCACGCCGAATGCGGCCGATTCCTCGGCGCGGTGCCTGAGGCTGAAGGCGGTGAACGTCGCCAGCGCGCACAGCAGCGCGGCGACGACGACGAGCCTCGGGTCATGGTCCTCGGCGATGCAGGCATAAACGCGAAGCATGGCTCGATTTGTCACAGCCTAAAGTTAAGGGCCGGTAAACCGTGCCAATCTGCTCGCCCGCCAAGCCTTTGAACCGGCTGATATTTCAGTGGGGTTCGCGAGTGCTTTATCCTTCCCCGCTGCTGTCCATGCCTCATCCACAAGGACGCGAAGACCCGTTCCAGGCGCACCTTGCGGTCAGACCGTGTTATGGTGGTCGCCTATGGCTCGCCGTGGGAGCGCTCGCGGCGATGCGTCCTGTTGGAGAGCGCGATGGCCTTCCCGCCCCGATTTCTCGACGAGATCCGCAATCGGCTGTCGCTGGCGGAGGCGATCGGGCGGCGGGTGAAGCTCATCCGCCGCGGCCGCGAGTTCGTCGGGCTCTGCCCTTTCCACCACGAGAAATCGCCGTCCTTCACCGTGGTGGAGGAGAAGAACTTCTATCACTGCTTCGGCTGCGGCGCGCATGGCGACGTGATCGGCTTCACCATGCGCACGGAGGGGCTGCCTTTCCCCGAGGCGGTCGAGAAGCTCGCCGCCGAGGCGGGGCTCGCCCTCCCCGAACGCGACCCGCGCGCCGAGGAACATGCGCGCATCGCCAAGACGCTCTACGACGCCAATGAGGCGGCGGCCGAGTGGTTCGCAGCGCAGCTCTACACGCCGGAGGGACGGACGGCGCTCGACTATCTGAAGCGCCGCGGGCTCGAGGACCGCACGATCGCGCGCTTTCGCCTGGGCTACGCGCCCGATGCGCGCGACGCGATCAAGCGGGCGCTCGTGCCGAAGGGATATGCCGAGGCGCAGCTGCTCGAGGCCGGGCTGCTGATCAAGCCCGACGACGGCCGCAGCCCCTACGACCGCTTCCGCGGGCGCGTGATGTTCCCGATCTCGGACAAGCGCGGGCGCGTGATCGCGTTCGGCGGCCGCGTGCTCGGCGACGAGAAGCCGAAATACCTGAACTCTCCCGACACGCCGCTGTTCCACAAGGGCCGCGTGCTCTACGCCTATCGCGAAGCGCGCACGGCGGCGCAAGGCGGCTCGGAGATTCTGGTCGCCGAAGGCTACATGGACGTGATCGCGCTGCATCAGGCCGGCTTCGAGGGCGCGGTGGCGCCGCTCGGCACGGCGCTCACCGAGGCGCAGATCGAGGAGCTCTGGCGCGTCCAGCCCGAGCCGCTCCTATGCTTCGACGGCGACGAGGCCGGCCGCCGGGCCGCCGCCCGTGCCGCCGAGCGCGTGCTGCCGATCCTGAAGCCGGGTAAGTCGCTGCGCTTCGTGTTCCTGCCCGAGGGCGACGATCCCGACAGCCTGATCCGCGAAGGCGGCCCCGAAGCGATGAAATCGGTGCTCGCCCAGGCCGTGCCGCTCGTCCACTGGCTGTGGCGCATCGAAACCGACGGCCGCCCCATCGACACGCCCGAGCGGCGCTCGCTGCTGCGCAGCTCGGTCCTGAAGCGCGTCGCCGAGATCGCGGACGGGACGATCCAGGAACACTATGCGAGCGATTACAAGCAGCGCCTCAACGACCTCTTTTTCCCCAAGAAATCAGAAGTTTACGCGAGAGTCCGGAGGCGCGGACCGGGCCCGCAGCTGGCCCGCCCGGGAGACCGGCCCCATCTCCAGGTGAAGGTGGACGGCAACACCAACAAGGCTTTGCTGCAGGCGCACAAGGCCCTCCTGGCCGCTGTTATTAGACATCCAGAGCTATTGCATGCACTGGCGGAGGACCTAGTTAGGATTGACCTTAAGCCGGGTGGCGAGCTTGACAGGCTGAGAGACGCGCTCTTAAAGACCGCGGCTGTGCCTCTTGACTCCGCAGCCACCGAGAACCACCTGAACGAGTTAGGTTTTTCGGACGTGTTGCGGAGTGTGCTCAGCCACCAAGTGAGCGACGTGTTTCGCATCGCAAGGGTGGGTACGTCACACGACGAGACGCTTCGCGGATGGCAATCTCTGTTTCGCGAGATTGTGGTCGCGCCCGAGCTGGAACGGGAGAGATTGGTCGCGGAGCGGCGCTTGGCCGAGGATACGACGAAGAGGAACCTTACAGCTTTGAACGCCGTAAAGAGTCAGACCGCAGCGGCGCGGGGGGCGGCGAACGCGACAGCGCTCGAGTCGCCGGCGCAAGACGGCGGGACAGAAAACGGACTCCGGCGAGATCGCGAGGGAAGCTGAAGCGCGGCGACCGGAGTCTCCGTGGGCGCGAAGCCTTTGGGGGAATCCGGTTCCGCAGTGTCGCAACGCCATGAGGTGCAGCTCCGCTGCACCGACGGGGACGAAGGACCGAGATGAGCACAAAGACCGCCGCCGAAGCGGAAGAGACCACGGCCGAGCCCCAGGTCGAGACCCCGGGCGAAGATCCGATGCTCGACAGCCTTGCCGCCGCGGTCAAGAAGATCGTGGCCAAGGCCAAGCAGCGCGGCTACATCAACGAAGCCGAGATGAACGAGGCGCTGCCGGGCGACCAGTTCACCTCCGACCAGATCGAAGACGCGCTCGCGCGGCTTGCCGAGCTCGGCGTCAACATCGTCGACACCGACGAGCAGGAAGAGGCCGAGGCCGCCAAGTCGTCCGACGCCGCCGACAGCGAGGGCGACGGCGAAGATGTCGAGGAGCGCAAGGCCGGCAACATCGACGAGAACGACGTCGGCCGCACGGACGATCCGGTGCGCATGTATCTGCGCGAGATGGGCTCGGTCGAGCTGCTCTCGCGCGAGGGCGAGATCGCGATCGCCAAGCGCATCGAGGCCGGCCGCGAGAAGATGATCGGCACGCTCTGCGAGAGCCCGCTCACGATGAAGGCGATCGTGCAGTGGCGCGAGGACCTGCTCAACAAGCGCGTCCTTCTGCGCGACATCATCGATCTCGAGGGCACCTACAACGGCCCGATTCCCGACAATTCGGCCAATCCGCCGGGGCCCCCGCCGACCCCGGCGCAGCAGATCGCCGCCGCGCGGGCCGCCGCCGCCGCCCGCGTGGCGCAAGACATCAAGGACCGCAACGAGAAGGAAAAAGAGAAGGAAGAGCGCGCCAAGGCCGAGGCCGCCAAGAAGAAGGCCAACAAGAAGGACGAGGACTACGATCCGCTGATCGACGACATCTTGCCCGAGGCGCAGCCCGAGGAGCCCGAGGAGGAGGACGAGGCCAACCTCTCGCTCGCGGCCAAGGAAGCGCAGCTGATGCCCGAGGTGATCGAGCAGCTCGACGAGATCGCCAAGGTCTACAAGAAGCTGCAGAAGCTGCAGGAAGAGCGCCTCGCCATCCTCCAGCGCGGCCACCGCATCGAGCCGCGCATGGAGAAGCGCTACGAGCAGGTGAAGCACGAGCTCGTCGAGAAGGTGAAGGAGGTGCGCCTCAACAATGCGCGCATCGAGCAGCTCGTCCACCAGCTCTACGAGCTCTCGCGCCACCTGACGCAGCTGGAAGGCCGCCTCCTGCGCCGCGCGATGGACTGCAAGGTCGACCGCGAGGAGTTCCTGAAGTCGTACCTCGGCTATGAGCTCGACCCGCGCTGGATCGCGCGCATGGGCCAGAAGACGGGCAAGGGCTGGGCCAATTTCTCGACCCGCTACCGCAACGAGGTCACCGACCTCCGCGACCGCATCGGCGAGATCGCCGACGCCGCCCAGCTGCCGATCAGCGAGTTCCGCCGCGTCATCGATTCGGTGAAGAAGGGCGAGAAGGACAGCAACCAGGCGAAGAAAGAGATGGTCGAGGCCAATCTGCGGCTCGTCATCTCGATCGCCAAGAAATACACGAACCGCGGCCTGCAGTTCCTCGACCTCATCCAGGAGGGCAACATCGGCCTCATGAAGGCGGTCGACAAGTTCGAGTACCGCCGCGGTTACAAGTTCTCGACCTACGCCACCTGGTGGATCCGGCAGGCGATCACGCGCTCGATCGCCGACCAGGCGCGCACGATCCGCATCCCGGTGCACATGATCGAGACGATCAACAAGCTGGTGCGCACCTCGCGCCAGATGCTGCACGAGATCGGCCGCGAGCCCACGCCCGAGGAGCTGGCCGAGAAGCTGGCGATGCCGCTCGAGAAGGTGCGGAAGGTGTTGAAGATCGCCAAGGAGCCGATCAGCCTCGAGACGCCGATCGGCGACGAGGAGGATTCGCATCTCGGCGACTTCATCGAGGACAAGAACGCGGTGATGCCGATCGACGCCGCGATCCAGTCGAACCTGCGCGAGACCACGACGCGCGTGCTGGCGACCTTGACGCCGCGCGAGGAGCGCGTGCTCAGGATGCGCTTCGGCATCGGCATGAACACCGACCACACGCTCGAAGAGGTCGGCCAGCAATTCTCGGTGACGCGCGAGCGCATCCGCCAGATCGAAGCCAAGGCGCTCCGGAAGCTCAAGCACCCCTCCCGCAGCCGGAAGCTCCGGAGCTTCCTCGACACCTGATCGAATTCTCGCGGTTGCGACGGGCTTTCCTAGGGGCGGGCTTCAAACCCGCCCCACGCTTTTTCCGCGCGACGAATCGCCGGTTTCTTGCGGCAGCGCGCACCGGGCGGCCTGCGGTGCGTCCCCATCAAAGTCGAAACGCGCTAAGCCGATACGGGCTCGGGCGCCGCCGCCTGCTCGCTGGGCGCCGGCGAGCTCCAGAAGTCGTAGTAGCGGAGGTCGTCGCGGGTTGTGTAAGTGCCGCGGCCGAACAGGCGCACCGCCGCGTAGATGATCCAGCGCCGCAACCAGCTCACGCGCGCGTCGATCATGCCGGCGAGCAGCACTTTGTCGGCGAAGAGCCGATCGAGCGGCCGTGCCGCGCGGCCGGCGACGTCCTGCCAGGCCACGTAGAGGAAATCGTGCACGATCGACGCCTCGAGGTGCAGCCCCACCTGCGAGATGATCTGGCGCGCGAACCACGGCACCGAGGCGAGGTCGGTGAGCATGCCGCGCGGCACCTCGATGATGTAGCGCTGGTTCTCGGGCTGGCTCGCGATGCGGTAGCTGATGCGGTAGGCCTCCTGCAGGATGAAGTCGGCGTTGCCCTTGCCGTTCCTGAGCTTCACCGCTTCGATCTCGCGCCGCACGAGCAGCGGATCGTGGAATTCGAGATCGACGACCGCCTCGCCCGTGTAGTCGAGCGGATAAGGATCAAGGAACTCGGGTACGAAATAGCGCCCCTTCACCGGACTGCTCCTTCTCGCGCGCGGCAACACTAGACCCGCCCCGGCCCCGTGCGATAGTGAGCCAGCTCACCGAGCCGCGCCGGAGGGGTCGATTGCGCCGTCACGGGGATTCGACATGGGGCGCGCCGTCACGGGCCGCATCCGAGCGATGGAGGAACTTCGATGAACGAGAGGTCGCATCTCTCACGCCGGCGTCTCGCCGGCGCG
>SBBV01000409.1 GCA_005240015.1 Candidatus Odyssella thessalonicensis
TCGATCGCGTCCACGGCCCTGAAGGCGAGCCCGGTCTGCAGCAAGAGCTCGCCCATCAGCAGGAACAGCGGAATGGGTGCCAGGTTGAAATTGCTGATCGACGCGACCGAGCCGCGCACGAGCCAAACCATGCCACGCTCAACGCCGATGAACACGACGACGCCGATGATGTTGGCAAGGAAGAAGGCGAAAGCGACCGGCAGGCCCAGGGCGAGGAGGAAGCACACCATCCCCAGCATCAGGCCCAGCGCGAGCGGCCAATCCATCGCTCAAACGCTCGCGCGCTTCGTGGGGTCGATCTCGTCGCCTACCACGCCCTCGACGCGGAAAACGCGGAGCGCGAATTCCGCGAACAGCAGCAGGCACCCGACCGGAAACGGCAGCAGCACCAGCCACTCCGGCGTCCACCAGCTCTTGTAGAGGACGATGTTCGCGTTCCACGCGCGGAGCACCATGACGCAGCCGTAGTAGAGGAGCAGCGCAGAGACGCCGCAGCCGAGCAGATCGACGAACTGCTCGAGCCGCTTGCTGACGCGGCGGGGCAGCGCGGTGAGCAGGATGTCGATGCGCACATGAGCGCCCTGGCGCAGCACCCAGGGCGCCGCCAGGAAGGTCCCTCCGGCCAGCGTGTATTCGGCGATTTCGATCAGCCAGGAGAGCGATCCGATGCCGAAGACCCGGATCGCAATCTCGGTAGCCATGAGCAGGATCAGCGCGCCGATGACGAGGCCGAACGCGGCGCCCGTGGCGTCGAGGGTCCACTCCAGGGCCGCGAGGCAGCGCTGTCCGAATGTCTTCGCCATGCGGTGCGTGCGCGTCGTCGCCCGCGCAGCGGCCGCGCGGCGTCGCTTCCTATTTCTTCCCGGTGGTCAGCGCACGGACCTTGGGTGCGTTCACGGGATCCTTCTTCATCAGATCATCCCAGCCCGCGTCCTCGGCCGCCTTCAGCCACTTGGCCGCCTCGGCCGGGGGCAGCGTGATCACCTGGATGCCGGCATCGGCCTGGATCTTGCGCGCCGCCTCGTCGTTCTTGGCGCGGAGCTTCGGGAACTCGTTCTCGAGCTCGATCATTGCCGAGGTGAGCACGTCCTGCTGCGGCTTGGTAAGCCTCTTCCAGGTGTCGAGGTTCACGAGCACGCTCACATCGGCCGAATAGAAGCCGGGCTCGATGCGGTACTTTAGGATCTTCTGCCAGCCCCAGGCCTCGATGCCCCAGAGCGGCCAACCGAGGCCGTCGACGACGCCGCGTTCGACGGCGGTGTAGGCCTCGGCCGGCGGTGTCAGCACCAAGGTGCCGCCGAGCCGCTCGATGAAGGCCTGGTAGACCGACGTTCCGCGAATCTTGATACCCTTGAGATCGGCCTTTTCGAGTCGCTTGTTCATGTAAAAGTGGAACGGCACGCCCTCGCCCCAGCGGCCAAGATAGTGCGCGTTCATACGCTGATTGTAGATCGGCTCGAGTAGCGCGTGGGTGCCGTTCTTGCGCTCCTCGGCGGTGGCGATGGTCGAGAGTTTCTGTGCATCCGCGAGCGGCACGATCTTGTTGTAGAAGGTGCCGGCCAAGTGGATGAGATCGAGCACGCCGGATTGCAGGGCGTTGCCCATCTCGAACGGCGACATGCCCTTGCCGCCCGCTGCGACCATGTTGATCGATAGGCCGACCGGCTTGCCCTTCGCGTTCACGGTGTCGAGGAATTTCTGGATCGGCGGATACCAGAAGGTGTCGACGGCGGGGAGAAAGGTCCCGGCCTTGAGCTGCACCTGCTGCGCCGATGCCGGCGAAACGAGCGCCGCCGCGATGGCGAATGCAAACAGACGATATGCGGTCATGGTGGCCCTCCCTCGATAATCCAACGTTCTCACCCGCCCCAGCCAGTGTCAATGAATGCCAACCGCTGCAGTGCCGGACATCAGCGTGGCGCGGCGAAGGGTTGGGCAAGGGCCGCGGGTAGGCGCGAGCTCTTGGAGAAGAAGACGAGCGCGCCGATCGCCAGCACATAGGGCAGCATGACGAAGAACTGGTAGGCGATTCCCGGATAGAGCGCCTGCAGACGGATCTGCGCCGCGTCGGCGGCGCCGAAAAACAGCGTCGCCAGCAGCACCCCGATCGGATTCCAGCGTCCGTACACGACACAGGCGATCGCGATGAAACCGCGCCCGGCCACCATGTCGTCGACGAAATTGCCGATCTGCGCGATCGAGAGATAGGCGCCGCCAGCGCCGGCGAGGGCGCCGCCGAACAACACGCAGGCGGTGCGGGTACGAGTCACGTCGATCCCGGCCGCATGCGCTGCGGCCGGATTTTCCCCCACGGCGCGGATCGCGATGCCCCAGCCGGTGCGCGCGACGAAAAACCACAATGCAACGGCAAGCGCCAGCGCGATGTAGACGAGCGCCGTGTGCTGGAACAGCGCGGGCCCGAGGAACGGGATATCCGCGAGTGGGCCGAAGTCGACGCGTGCGAAGCTCGGCGCCGCCACCGTCTTCTCGGCGCCAAGCGTAATCCGGTTGCCGAAACCGGAAAGGCCGAGGCCAAGCACGGTCATCGCGATCCCGACCACGATCTGATCGAGCAGGAACCGCAGGCAGAGAAGCGCATGGATCGCAGCCATCATCGTGCCCGCAGCCATCGCGACGAGAAGGCCCAGCCAGGGTGAGCCGGTCAGCACTCCGCCGAGCACGCCAGCGAAGGCGCCCAACAACATCATGCCCTCGATGCCGACATTGAGCACGCCCGCGCGCTGCGATACCGCCTCGCCCAGGGCGGCGAGCAGGATCGGCGTTCCGAGCCGGAAGGCCGAGGCGACGAGCCCGATCCAGAAAATCTGATCCATAGCGTCAAGCCGCGGGCGCGGCGGCGCGCGGAGCGCGGCGCCAACCCGCGAGGAGGACGGCGAGGATCACCGAGCCTTCGATGATCCAGAGCAGCGGATAGGGCACGCCCATCTGCCTCTGCAACGCCGACGTTCCCACGGTCAGGATCCCGAAGATCAGCGCCGTGAGCGGCACGGCGAGCGGGTTGAGCCGCGCCAAGAGGGCGACGGCGATGACGGTGGCGCCCGCGCCGGGAAACATGCTTTCCTCGAGGCGGTGGAACACGCCGGCGACCTCGACCCCACCGGCGAGGCCGCACAAGCTGCCGCTCACCGCCATCGCCAGTACGATGACGCGGCCGGCATCGATCCCGCCATACTCGGCCGCGGTACGGCTTTCGCCCACGGTATCGAGCTGATAGCCGAAGACGCTGCGTCGGAGCACGAGTGCCGCGATGAGCGCAAGCGCCAGGGCGATAAGCACGCCAGCATGCAGGCTCCCCGCGACGAGCTCGGGCA
>SBBV01000360.1 GCA_005240015.1 Candidatus Odyssella thessalonicensis
CCGCGGCATCGACGCGGCGCCGCTCCGTCCCTGGTACTTCCCGACGCCCGAGGAGTACGCCGGCAAGCTCCGCGCGGCCGGCTTCGTCGTGCGCCACATCGAGCTGTTTGCGCGCCCGACGCCGCTGCCGACGCGGCTTGGGGACTGGTTCGACACCTTCGGCGAAGCCTTCCTGGCCGCGGTGCCGCCGGCCGAGCGCGCTGCGGTCAAGGCGGAAGCGGAAGAGGCCGCGGCGCCCGCGCTGCGCCAACCCGATGGCACTTGGGTCGCCGATTACGTGCGTCTGCGCTTCGCGGCAGCGAAAGCCTGAGGCGCGAACCGCTGTGGAGGCGCGGATTTTTGGGGCGCGGGGGTGCTCTGCCGCGCCACGCCATCGCCTTGATCCTGGCTTAGTTTTCGTCTAGCGGGTCAAGCCAATCGATGGCCCGAATCGACCTTCCCGAACCATCTCGCTCGGCACCGCAATGAAGCCTGGAATTTTCTCCGTGGCCCTCGCCGCGACGATCGCTCTCGCTCTCGGCGCCACGCCGGCCTGGGCGCAGAGAAAGCCGCCCGAGCCGCCGAAGAGGGAGCAGCCCGTCGCCGCCGAGCCCAAGGTCGAGATCGAGGGGAAGGGTGCCGTGCTGCAGGGGCTCGACAAGGTGACGGCGCGGATCTCGACGCTCGAAGCCGATGTCGGCAAGACCGTGTCGTTCGGCTCGCTGCAGATCACCGTGCGCCGCTGCCAGAGGAGCCGCCCCGACCAGAAGCTCGAGCGCCGTCGCCAGCATGCGGCGATAGGCGCGCCGCGGGACCTCGATCGCGCCGAACTGCGCCAGATGATCGGTGATGAACTGCGTGTCGAGGAGGCGGTAGCCGCCGGCGACGAGGCGTGCCACGAGGTGCACGAGCGCCACCTTGCTGGCATCGGTGACGCGGCTGAACATGCTCTCGCCGAAGAAGGCGCCGCCGATCGAGACGCCGTAAAGCCCGCCGACGAGCTCTTGCTCGTGCCAGCATTCGACCGAGTGCGCGAGCCCGCGCTGGAACATCTCGGAATAGGCGTTGACGATCTCGGCGGTGATCCAGGAGTCCTCGCGTCCGGGCGCCGGCTCGGCGCAGGCATTGATCACGGCGCGGAAGGCGGTGTCGCAGCGCACCTCGAAATCGGCCCGGCGCACGGTGCGGCGCAGACGGCGCGGCACGTGGAAGCTGTCGAGCGGGATGATGCCGCGCCACTCGGGGTCGACCCAGTAGAGCTTGCGGCCCTGGCGCGAATCGGCCATCGGAAACACGCCGGCCGAATAGGCGCGGAGCAAAATCTC
This sequence comes from Candidatus Odyssella thessalonicensis, assembly GCA_005240015.1. Classification (GTDB taxonomy): domain Bacteria; phylum Pseudomonadota; class Alphaproteobacteria; order Bin65; family Bin65; genus SBBV01. The sequence goes on from SBBV01000360.1 coordinate 1,305, forward strand.
GACGCTGAGGCTGCGTTGACTCATTGCGAAAGACAGCTACGCACGAATTCGGGCACCATTTAGGCCCGACGGCGGGGCGGGGCGCAATCCGGTTTCGGCGCGCCCACTTCATTGGAGACACGCGCCAAACGCATCGCCCCGAAGCGGACCCGTCGCAGGACGCTAGACCGTCAGGCCCGAAGCCGGGCGTCGAGGCCGACCCTCATTGGGTGTCTGTATTGGCCCGCTCCTCGCCGAGCCCCGTTTGGAACGCCCTTACGAGCGGCACCAAGACTTGAGCCTCCATCTTGATCTGCTCGATCAGCGGAACATCCATGGATTGCTTCCCATGGGGTCGGCCTCGGTGCCGCTACGCCCCGCGTGCTGCGAAGCGCTCGAGCCAGCGGATGTCGTAGGCGCCGTTGATGAAATCCTGTTCGGCGACGAGCCGCGCATGCAGCGGGATCGTGGTCTCGATGCCGCCGATGACGAACTCCTCGAGCGCGCGCCGAAGGCGCATCAGGCATTCGTTGCGCGTGCTCGCATGCACGATGAGCTTGGCGACGAGGCTGTCGTAGTGCGGCGGCACGCGGTAGCCGGAATAGAGCGCGGAATCGACGCGCACCCCGAGGCCGCCCGGCGCGTGGTAGTCGGTCACCGTGCCCGGAGAGGGCTTGAAGGTGGCTGGGTTCTCGGCGTTGATGCGGCACTCGATGGCGTGGCCGACGAACTTCACGTCCTCCTGGCGGAACGAGATCGGCGCGCCCGAGGCGATGCGGATCATCTCGCGCACGATGTCGATGTCCGAGATCGCCTCGGTCACCGGATGCTCGACCTGGAGGCGGGTGTTCATCTCGATGAAGTAGAACTCGCCGTCCTGGTAGAGGAACTCGAGCGTGCCGGCGTTGCGATAGCCGAGCTGCCGGATCGCGGCACAGCCGATGTCGCCGAGGCGCTTCCTCTCCTGGTCGTTGAGCGCCGGCGAGGGCGCCTCCTCGAGCACCTTCTGGTGCTTCCTCTGCAGCGAGCAGTCGCGCTCGCCGAGATGCACGACGTTGCCGTGGCCGTCGGCGAGGATCTGCAGCTCGATGTGGCGCGGGTGCGAGAGGTACTTCTCCATGTAGACGGCGTCGTTGCCGAAATTGGCGAGCGCCTCGCGCTTGGCCAGCGCCATCATGTCGGCGAGCTCGCCGGCGGCCTGGGCCACCTTCATGCCCTTGCCGCCGCCGCCGCCCGCGGCCTTGATCAGGACCGGGTAGCCGATGCCGGCCGCGACCTTCTTCGCCTCCTCGATGTCGGTCACGGCGTCCTCGGTGCCGGGCACGCACGGCACCTTCACCGCGCGCATCGCCTTCTTGGCCGCCACCTTGTCGCCCATCATGCGGATGTGGTCGGGCGAGGGGCCGATGAAGGTGAGCCCGTGCTCCTCGACGATCTCGGCGAACTTCGCGTTCTCGGCGAGGAAGCCATAGCCCGGGTGGATCGCGTCGGCGCCGGTGATGATGGCGGCGGACACGATCGCCGGCATGTTCAGATAGGATTCGCGTGCCGGCGGCGGGCCGATGCAGACGCTTTCGTCGGCGAGGCGCACGTGCATGGCACCCTCGTCGGCGGTCGAGTGCACGGCCACGGTCTTGATGCCCATCTCGCGGCAGGCGCGGTGGATGCGAAGCGCGATCTCGCCGCGATTGGCGATGAGCACCTTGTCGAACACCGGCGGCCCCTAGTCGGCGCCCCGCGTGCAAAAAGGGGTCAGACCCCTTTTCCGCCCGCGCGGGCCGGCCGAGGATTCGACGGAGACGGTGAAAAGGGGTCTGACCCCTTTTTGCGCATGCGTCATCGCTTGGGGCCGCTGGTCCTATTCGATGATCATCAGGATGTCGCCGTACTCGACCGGCTGCTGGTTCTCGATCATCACCGCCTTCACCACGCCGGCGCGCGGCGACTTGATCTCGTTGAAGGTCTTCATCGCCTCGACCAGCATCAGGGTCTGGCCCTCCTTCACCCGGTCGCCGACCGAGACGAAGGCGGGGGCGCCCGGCTCCGGCGCCAGATAGGCGGTGCCCACCATCGGCGACTTGACCGCGCCGGGATGGGTGGCGTCGTAGGCCTTTTCGGTGAGCGCCGGCACGGCCACGGGGGTGCTGACCGGCGGTCCCGCCGCGCTCGTGCCCGGGGTGGGCGCCGGCGCCGCCTCGTTGATCACGGTCTGCTGGCGCGAGACGCGGATGCGGAAAGCGCCGGTGGCATATTCGATCTCGGTGAGCCCGGTTTCCTCGAGCAGCTGCGCGAGCTGGCGTACCGCGTCGGCGTTGATGTTCTTCGGCATGAGCAGTCGCGGGGGCATCTAGCGCGCCTTGCGGCGGCCGCCGCGGAGCTGGTCAGCCAGCGCCTCGAGCGCCAGCGCATAGCCGAGCGGGCCCAGGCCTACAATAACGCCGATGGCGGCCGGCGACACATAGGAGTGGTGGCGGAAGCTCTCCCGCCGGAAAACGTTCGAGATGTGGACTTCGATCACCGGCTTCTCCGCCGTTAACAAAGCGTCAAGGATGGCAACGGAGGTGTGGGTATAGGCGCCGGCGTTGATCACGATGCCCGCGGCCGCCTTCCGCGCCTCCTGGACCCAGCCGACCAGCTCGCCTTCGAGGTTGGATTGGCGGAAATCGACCGCCAGCCCCAGCGCCTCGGCCCGCGTCCTGCACAGTTTCTCGACATCGGCCAGGGTGGCGCGGCCGTAAACCTTCGGCTGGCGCTGCCCGAGCATGTTGAGATTGGGCCCGTTGAGCACGAAAACGAGCGGCGGCTTGGCCACGTGGGCTCCCGAATTTCAAGAGGTCGCAAGGCGTTATAGCAAGCCGCTCACACCCCCGCAAAGCGCGCCGGCCGGCCCGCCTGGGCGCCGCGCTGGGCCTCTCACCCCTGCGGCGGTTCGGATTGCGGCATTAACCATATCGCGGAACATGTCGTTAAGCCGCTTCGCTTAGTTTGCCCGAGAAAGCGGCCAAAAGGCGATGCCAGGGCCGCCGCCGGGCAGGGTGCATGACGGCTCTCACGGTTAACGCAACAGGCACGCGGCCATCGCGGAACGCGCGGCGATTCGCCAGGCGCTTCCGGCGGCTCGTCCGCGGCCGGCGCGGCGTTACCGCGGTCGAGTTCGCGCTGATCGCGCCCGTCTGCTTCACGCTCGTCTGCGTGTTCATCGACCTCTCGATGATCATGTTCATCACCAACGTGATGGAAGGTGGCCTGCGCGAGGCGAGCCGCTATGCGATCACCGGCTACACCGAAACGGGCAAGACGCGCGAGCAGAAGATCGCCGAGATCGTGAAAGAGCACAGCTACAACCTGATCAAGCCCGAAGACATCACGATCACCTACAAGGTGTATTCGAGCTTCGACAAGGTGGGACAGCCCGAACCCTTCGTCGATAAGAATTCGAACGGCAAATACGACGGCGGCGAACCGTTCACCGATGTCAACAAGAACGGCCAATGGGACGCCGACCAAGGCGCCGCCGGCGTGGGCGGCCCGGGCGACATCGTCGCCTACACCGTCGAATACAAGTGGATCCTCTGGACGCCGCTCGCCAGCGAGATCTGGGGCAATGGCGGCACGATCACGCTGAACGCCACCATCGCCGTGCGCAACGAGCCCTACTGAGCGGGTCGAGGCAGCCATGCGCATACCGTTCCTCGCGAGATTGCGCCGCTTCGGCCGTGATCAGCGCGGCATCGCCGCCGTCGAGTTCGCGGTGCTCGCTTCGGCGCTCACGATCGCGCTGCTGGGCGGCACCGAGCTGTCCCGCTACACGCTGATGCACCAGAAGATGGATCGCGTGTCGGCCTCGGTCAGCAACATGGTGGCGCAGTCGAGCACCATGAAGTCGACCGACTTCGACAACATGTGGGCGGCGGCCAAGCAGATGGCGCGGCCGTTCGAGATCGACGGCGTCAAGGGCAAGGTCATCATCTCGTTCATCGTCGCCGAGAGCGACACGAGCTACCGCATCACGTGGCAACGGACCGGGGTTGGCACGATCAGCAACGGCAGCCAGATCGGCAGCGAAGGCGGCCTCGCCAGCATGCCGCCCGGCGTCACGATGAAGCAGGGTGACACCATCGTCGCGGTCGAGGTCTACGCCCTCTACGAGGCGTTCGTCTTCCCTGAGCTGATCGGGACCTCGATCGTCTACCATCGCTCGTTCGACCAACCGCGCCTTACCGACCTCATCACAGTCGAATAGCGGACGACCCGGCTGCGTGGGGCCACTCCGCCGGGCACGCACGTCGGCGGAAGCGTGGCTTTCACCACAGAGGCACAGAGACACAAGAGACACAGAGACACAGAGAAAAAGGATGCGCGCCTTTGGCGCGCGAATCACTTTCTCGGTGTCTCTGTGCCTCTGCGGTGAAATCCCCCTTTGCGCGACCGGGGCATGTCGCTTGCTCACCCGGACGAGCCGGCCCGCGCCGCGCGTTCAGTCGCCCACCGCCAACTGCAGCTTCTTGGCCACCGCGAGCGCGGGGTCGCCGCCGGCCGCGATCTCGCGCACGAGCTTGTTGCGGATCGCGCTGGCGAACGACTCGAAGCCCTCGGCCACGATGAAGAACGAGCCGGGGCCGCCGATGACCTTGTCGCGGTAGTAGAGGTCGAGATCGCGCTCGGCAGGCCGGCCCCAGCGCGAGGGACGATCGTTGATGATCGGCAGGCCGTTGATCACCACGCCCTTGGCGAGCGCCTCGGCGCGCGCGTCTTCGAGCGGCCTTCCGTTGTTGTTGCGGCCATCGCCCGAGATGTCGATGACGCGCCGCGTGCCCTTGTACGGGCTGACGGCGAAGCGCTGCATTGCGAAATCGACCGCCGCGCTGATCGACGTCCAGCGCTCGGTCGAGATCGGCGCGGCCGCCAGCTTCTTGACGAAGGCCTCGGCGCTGGCACGGTCCGAGATCACCGTCCAGTCGACGACCAGCTTGAGGTGCTGGGTGCTCGCCCACTCGAAATAGGTGATCGCGACTTTCTTGCGCTCGCCGCTCGAAATCGCCCGCAGCACCAGGGGATCGACCAGCGCCTTCACATATCCGTCGCGCTGGAGCGCGGCTTCCTCGGGATCGATGCTGCCCGAGACGTCGACGGCCAGAGCCAGTTCGAGATCGACGCGCTCGGGCGCATCGGCGCGCGCCGGCGTCGCGAGGGCTAGCAGCAAGAACGCAATGAGGCGAAGCGACATATTCGTGCCTGCGCGCGAAACGGGTGCACCGCGGATCTTGCCTGGAACCTTGCGGGAACCGGGGGCGGATATGCAAGCACTTCGTCGCTGCGGGGCGGCCTGCGGCGCATGACCCGTGCCGCGGCGGAGAAAGAGAAGCCGCTCCGGAGGCGGGTCCGGAGCGGCTTCGTTGCGAGGGTCCCTGGCGCGCCTATTTCGACACGCGCAGCTTCAAAAGGTGGTTGCCGATCTCCTTGAACACCATCTGCAGCGCCGGCGCGTCCGGCGCATATTGGTAGTAGGGCGAGGACGGGCCACTGGCGATCGACTTCTTCAGCGCTTCCTGCGGGCCATCGCCGAGCAAGCGCCAGCCCCAGACCAGGCCGACGGCCAGATTGGTGTTGTTGCTCGGATTGATGACCTGGTCGATCGCGGTCTTCACCTGCGCCTTGACGTTGGTAAGGCGCCGCGTGCCCTGGCTTGGGCACTGATAGGTCGATGGCGCCGGCTGCCACGCCATCCACTGCTTTCCGTTGATGCTGCCGGTGTTGAGATAGACGTCGCCGTCGTTCTCGGTCGAATGCGGCGTGTAACGCGCCATCACGCAGCCCTTCCACGTCGAGGGCGGCAGCGTCATCAGCGGTACCGGCACGCCTTGCGCGAAGTAGACGGTGTTGAACGTCGGCACCGGCGGGAACGGCGCGCCGTAATACGTGCCGTCCGACTTGCGGTAGGGGTTGTTGGAGGTCGGCACCAGCTGCAAGGTCGTGGTCGCGGGGTTGTAGGTCGTGCCGATCGGTAGGATACGCGCCATCCCCCGGCGCCCGCTTCAAGCAAACGCTGTCCAAATCCCTTGCGCGCCATGGCCTTCCTCCCAGAAGGCGAAAATCGGCGCGCCTAGTAACGCAGACCCGCTTTAACGGCAGGTCGCCGCTCGAGACTGAGGAAGGATTTTCCGAGATCGTTAAGAATCGCCGTCCACGCGATGGCGGGCGGCCGGCTCGGCTGCTCATTCAGGCGGGGTCAGGGGCACCCTGGTCCGGGTCGCGATGGCGATGGAATCGAAGCCAAAGAAGCCTCCCACCACAAAGCTGTAACTATAATTCGCCTCGATCGTCACGAAGGTCGTCGTCCCGATGGTCTCTTGGGTGACGTTCGTCGTGACCGCGGCGGGGTCCACGCCGAGCAGGCGATTCTTGACGTCGGCGGAAACGCTTTCGTTCGAGACGCTCGACTGCGTCATAACCGAACGGCCGGTCTCCTCGACCGCGAACTCGAGCGAGTGCTTGTTCCAGATGAAGATGGCGAACTCCATCAGTCCGGCAACGACCAGGACGAACAGCGGCGCAATCAGGCCGAATTCCACGGCGGTGATGCCCTCGCGCGCGGCAACCAGGTCTTTCCAGCCGCGCCGGCCGGTGGGAGGGCTGGGCGCCCGAGGCGTAACGGCGTGCATGCGTACCTCGCGGGCTAGTTCGCGCGAAAGACGGCCGAGCCCGAAACGGTCACCGGGCCCAACATCAGGCCGGTCGGAAGCGGCGAGCTGTAGGGCATCGACACGTTCACCGTGACGAAGGATCGCGGCGCGGCGCCGCCGCAGGTATCGGTGCACGCGACGGCGCTGCCGTCCGCGCACTCGCAGGTGAGCTGCGAGGTGATCGTCAGCGTCGCCGGATCGTAGTTGACGGCCTTGGTCACCGCCTGCGCGATCCCCTCGGAATCGGATGGGAAGCGCATCCCGTATTGGGCACCGGCGCGTGCCGCGCTGGTCAGCGATGACGACTGGTTCAGCGCCAGACCGAAGTCGATCGCGCCGCTCAGCAACAGCAGCAGCAACGGCGTGGCGAACGCAAACTCCACCGCCACGGCGCCGCGCTCTTCCCCGCAGAACGAGCGCTTCGGCCGCAATGCGACGAATCCGAGTCTCATGCTTCCACCTCCTTAGCACCGCGCCCCGGGCGCGGGCCCTGAACCTACCTACTCGACGAGGCGAATGCCCTTCACCTTGATCGGCTCGATGCCCGCCTCGGCGCAGCCGTTGTTGTAGATCTTCGAATTGCCGGTGAACTCGACCGTACGCCCGATGATCTGGGTGCAGGTGTTCGCCTGGGAATCGTTGTCGCCGTTGAACTGGATCTGCTGCTTCGGGAAATAGACAGCGCCGGTCAGCGTCATCGCTGATCCGCCATTGAGCTTGTTCACGCCGCTGGTGGAAGCGCGCGAATCCTGGAAGAAGAGCACGCCCTTGAACGTCTCGTTGGCCGCGGTGGGTGCCCGCAGCACGATATCGGCGCCGCCGTTGATCGTCACGGTGCCGATCGCGCTGGCGCCGGCGCTGCTGGTGAGGACGATGGTGACGCCGTCGGTGGCATTGGGGCAGCTGCAGCGGATCTTGGCGCCGCCGTTCACCGTGAAATTGCCCTGATCCATGTAGTAGGTGCCGGGCGTGAGCGTGGCATCCGCCTGCGATCCGAAACTCAAGCCGCCGCAATAGACGCCGGGGCTCAGCGTCTCGACGCCGTTCACTTTCTTGTTCGTGGCGGTGCAGCTGCCCCAATGCCACCGACGGCGTCACCATCGTCCTCACCAGCAGCGCCGGCGCCAGCGC
>SBBV01000238.1 GCA_005240015.1 Candidatus Odyssella thessalonicensis
ACGGTTCCGTGCGGCCGCGCGGATCGGATCGTGTGGTTCTTGCCCATTTCGATCCGGCCTTCGCGATGGAGGGCGCGCAGCACCTGGCGAAAGTCGGCATAGTCCGGCTGAGCGATCCCAAGGCGCTTGGCCAGGGCCTTCGGCTTCAGAGCTTGGTAGTTCTTGCGGGCGACGTATTCGAGAATGCGATCGGCGAGATCGGTCATGCGCGCCGGGCGCCCGCGGGATCGCCCGCCAGCAGCAATCGGCGGAACAGCGCGCCCGGAGCCGCTTCGGCCGGGGCGCTGCCGGCCGCCTTGGCGCCCGCCTCGAACCGCCCGAGCTCGGCGGCGACGCGTGCCGCGGCGGCGTCGTCGAGGTTCAATCCATAGAGCTCCGACGCCATCGCCTTGATGCTGGCGGCGCTGGGCGCGGCCGCCTTGTCCTGAGACATGCGCTTCGATCTCCCTGGTCGTGGGCGCCGCGGCGGGCACGCCCGGCGCGTTTTGCTCGGCGCGAATTTGCCGAGGCGCTGCCGGGCCGTCAAATCTGTCGCGGGGCGCAAAAAAAAGCCGGGCTCGATCGAGCCCGGCCAAGGAACAGGGAGGCTTCACGTCTGGGAGGACGTAGGACCCGCGGCACTGCCGGGATCCCGGTCGCCGCGGCGCGGGGAGCGCCGCGGCAACGCAACGGCAATATGGTGGGGGGCGGCGGAAAAGACAGCGACGAGGGCGGTCAGCCCGCCATGCGCAATGTGCATGGCTAAATGAAATGTATCAGAACGCGGTCTCGGCGATCTTCTGCAGCAGGAATTCGCGGAACACCGCGACGCGCGCGGAATGACGCAGCGCCTCGGGGTAGACGAAGAACGCATCCACCGCGCCGCCCTCGAATTCCGGCAACACGCGCACCACGTCGCTCACCTTCTCGCTCATGTAGTCGGGCACCACGGCGAGGCCGAGGCCGCTGCGCATTGCCTGATAGATGCCGTAGACGCTGTTGACGCGCAGCATCGGCCGGCGCGGCTTGGTGGGATCGCCGTCGGCCGTGAGCAGCCATTGCGAAACCGGAAGCTGCGGCCGGAACTCCTCGCCGAACACGATGAGGCGGTGCTTGTCGAGATCCTTCGCCGTCTTCGGGATGCCGTGCTTTTTCAGATATTCGGTCGAGCCGTAGACGTGGAAGTGGATCGTCATCAGGTTGCGGCGGATGAGATCGGGCTGCGTCGGCGGCGTGACACGGATGGCGACGTCGGCCTCGCGCAACGTCAAATCGAGGTCGTTGTCGGAGAGGATGAGCGTCAGCTCGATGTGCGGATAGCGCTCGACGAATTCCTTGATGCGCGGGGCCAGCCACGTGGCGCCGAGGCCCGTCGTGCAGGTGATGCGCAGCGGGCCTTCAGGCTTGGCCTTGCTCTCGGTGATCAGCGCTTCGGTCGAGCGCAGCTTGCCGGTGATCTCGCGCACCGCGCGCAGCAGCATCTCGCCCTGCTCGGTCAGGACGAGCCCGCGCGCGTGGCGGTGGAACAGCGGCGTATCGAGGCTCTCTTCGAGCGCGCTGATCTGGCGGCTCACCGCCGATTGCGAGAGCCTGAGCATCTCGCCGGCATGGGTGAAGCTCCCCGCTTCGGCCACGGCGTGGAAGACGCGCAGCTTGTCCCAGTCCATCGCGTAGGTGACTTCGCGGCGGGGCGTCATTCTGCGGCCTTTGCTGCGGCTTCCGCGTGCTCGTGCGCGGCCACGAACTTCTCCGCCTCGAGCGCCGCCATGCAGCCGAGGCCCGCGGCGGTGACGGCCTGGCGGAAGATCTTGTCCTTGACGTCGCCCGCGGCGAAGACGCCGGGGATGTTGGTCTCGGTGCTGTCGGGCTTGGCGAGGATGTAGCCCTCGGCGTCCATCTTGACCTGGCCCTTGAAGATCTGCGTCGCCGGCACGTGGCCGATCGCGACGAAGAGGCCGTCGGTCTTGATCTCGGACACCGCACCGGTCTTGACGTTGCGCACCTTGACGCCGGCGACCGAGGGCGGCTCGGTGGTGCCGAGAACCTCGTCGACGACCGAATCCCAGATCACCCTGATCTTGGGATGGGCGAGCAGCCGCTCCTGCAGCATCTTTTCGGCACGAAACTCGTCGCGGCGGTGGATCACCGTCACCTTGGTGGCGTGGTTGGTCAGATAGAGCGCCTCGGTCACGGCGGAATTGCCGCCGCCCACGACCACCACCTCCTTGCCGCGGAAGAAGAATCCGTCGCAGGTGGCGCAGGCGGAGACGCCGAAGCCGCGGAATTTCTGCTCCGACGGAAGGCCGAGCCAGCGCGCCTGGGCGCCGGTCGCGATGATGACGACGTCGGCCAAGTAGGTATCGCCGCTATCGCCCTTGGCCATGAAGGGGCGGCGCGAGAAATCGACCTCGACGACGACGTCGTTGACGAACTGCGTGCCCACGTGCTCGGCCTGAAGCTTCATCTGCTCCATGAGCCAGGGGCCCTGGATCACGTCGGCGAAGCCCGGATAGTTCTCGACGTCGGTGGTGATGGTGAGCTGGCCGCCGGGCTCGAGCCCGCCGACGAGGCGCGGCTTCAAATTGGCGCGGGCGGCATAGATCGCGGCGGTGTAGCCGGCCGGCCCCGAGCCGATGATCAACACCTTATCGCGGAAGGTCTGAGGCATGATTTCCCTGCATAGCTGGCCCGGAACCTAAGCGGGGAACTTCCCCTCGACAAGGCGTCACCGCGCCTCGCGGCGGGGTTGTCCACTGAATCGGCCGCCTTGGGCACCCGAACATGAACCGAGACAATCGCTTGGGGACGCCGGTCTAGCCGCGGCACAGCTGCCGACAGCGCTCGCGCGCATAATCCCAGGCGGAGAAGCCCCGGCCATCGGGCCCGGCGCCGTCGATCGCCGGGTCTTCGCCGAAGGTGGTGTAAAGGCGGAACAGCGCCTCGGCACCGAGGCCGGGCTTGCGGTTGGCCGTCAGGAACTCATCGACGATCTTGCGGCAGGCGGCCTCGGCTTCGGCGTAGGTCGCGAAGGTGCCGTGCTCGTAGGCTTCGCTTTCGTCCATGTAGTGCGAGTTCTCGCGCACGCGCACCTTGAACGGCATCAGAATCCGAACATGTGGTCGAGGCTGAAGGCCTGGCCGTTGTCGAGGCCGTGATAGCCGAAGAGCCGGCAGGTGGTGTCGCGGATGATCACGTAGCCGCCTTCGCCGGCGCGCGCGAGCGGCTCCTTCCCGAAGGTCTCGCCGGCGCGCCACAGCAGCGAGCCGTTGCAGGGAATCGCGACACGCTTTTTCGCGAGCTCCGCGCCCTGGGCGTCGTGGAGGACGAGGTCCGTGGCCGAGTGCGCGTGCCACGGCGTCGAAGCGGGATAGATAAGGTGACACAGTGTCTCGCAGCCGTCGTGGCCGAGGCGAAGGAAGAGCCGCGTCGAAAGCCCCGGCGGCGGACCGACATAGGATTGCGGCTCGTTGCCGAAGGTGAGCACCGTGTTGAAGATGTGCGAGCCGAAGCTGGTTTCGGCGGCGTGGCCGGTCGCCCGGTCCTCATAGCGGATGACCGCGTGCAGCCAGCCATCGGCCTGCGTTCCCGCCGCGAAGTCGTAGTGCAGGAACAGGTGGCCGTAGCCCGAAGGCAGCGCGCCGTTGGCCTTCAGCGCGTCGTCGAGCTCGAGCCAGACCGAATCGCGCCGCTTCAGATTGCCGAAGCGGTGCAAGTGCATCTCCTTGCCGGCCGCGTCGTGGATCGCAACGGCGACCGGAAGCTCGGTCTGGCCGGTCGACATCGGTGTCGGCAGCAGCGCGGTCGCATAGCGCGCGGGCGGCAAGAGTGGGGCCGGCAGGAGATAGCCGCGGCCCATGAGGTTGGCGAGCTTGGCGATGCGCGGATCGGGTTTGAGATCGACGCGTTCGACATTGGGATGCGCGATGCGCATGCGCCCGTTGGCGGCGCGGATCTCGTAACGCGGGCGCACGAAGTGCTTGCCCGCCTGGATCTCGATCTGACCGGGGTAGCGTAGATTCGGTAGCAGTTCCGCCACGTCGAGCGCATAGCTCGCAAAGGCCGGGATCTCGCGATCGAGCCAGGCCACGGCCTCGTCGCCCATCGCGTTGAGGCCCACGCCGCGTCTTGGGATCGGGCAGGGGAAGCTGTTCTGCACCCAGAGCACGACCCGCTCGCCGTCTTTGGGCGCGGGGAGGCCGGCGTAGCGATCGGCCGGCCAGGCGTTGGCATCGTGCGTGCAGGAGAGGTCCTCCGGCGCATCGCCATAAGTGTCGAGCGCGTATTTGACGATGTCGTGGCCCTTGGCGCCGATGAAGTGGAGGAAAAGCTGGCCGGTGAATTCGGGCAGCTTGAATCGCGCGCGCACTGTGCGGCTGTCGATCGTAAGGCCGGCCGGCGCATCGGGCAGCGCGTCTTCCCAATCCGCGAGCGCGCGGCCGGACTGATCGAACAGCTGGGCCCAATAGCGTACGCCGCGTGCGCCGTGGCCGAACCAGTAGTTCGCCGTGACGACGCGCGTGTGCCGGCCGCCGGCATCGCGGAAGAACGCGAAGTTGGTCGCGAAGTTGAGCGGATCGAGATAGCGCTGCGCGTTCGTCAGCATCCGGGCCGGCAGGCGCATCTCGTCGAGCGACGCTAGCGCCGCGCCGGCCCGGATGCTGACGAAC
>SBBV01000497.1 GCA_005240015.1 Candidatus Odyssella thessalonicensis
CCGAGCGCTGCCGGGTGCTGCCGGCGGCGCGGACGATTCCGCGACGAGATCGCGCGCGGTACGAGGAGGTGCGCGCCTGGAGGCGCGCGGTCCCACAGTTCGTGCGTGCGTCAGTGCGCGGCGCCCGTGCTGGGGCGGCTGGCGCGGCGGCCGAGGCCGATGCGCTTGGCGAAGGCCGAGCGCTGCTTGGCGTAGTTGGGCGCCACCATCGGATAGTCGATGGGCAATCCCCATTTCTGGCGATAGTCGTCGACGGTCATGTTGTAGGTCGTGCGCAGATGCCGCTTCAGCATCTTGAGCTTGCGGCCGTCCTCGAGGCAGACGATGTAGTCCGGCGTGATCGAGCGCCGGATCGGCACCGCCGGGCGCGGCACGTCGCGCGCGCCCGTGCGGCCGAGGCTCGTGAGCGAGCCGTAGACCGTCTTGATGACGTCCGGGATCTGCGTCGGCGGCAGATTGTTGTGGCCGACATAGGCGGAGACGACGCTGGCCGTCATACGCAGCATCTCCTCTTCGGAGATGCTTTTGTGCTTCTCGCTGCTCATCCCAACTCCCCTCTGATCGTGCCGTGATGGCCGCCGCCTTTGTCCTTCGCGGCTGGCGTTCCTTGCCCTGTTTTTACTTTGCTTGTGGACAGTTTATTCGAGCAGGACTGATTCCATAATGCCGCAGATGTGTCAATCGGACACCAAGTATTAACTGCTGGATTGTCCGCGGAATCTCGTCATTACTTTGATTTTATTCAGAATCGACCTGAAGCGCGGCGCAAAAGCGCAAGCAAGGCCCCTTCGCTTGCGCCCGCCCTCGCCGCCGCGCTATACGGATAGATAGTGCGGCGGCCGCTTCGTCCCGCGAGATATTGTATGCTATTGCGGCGGTGGCGGCCCGGCGGAGAATCAGTGGCAGCATGAGCGAAGGACGGCGGTCGGCACCGGCACGGGGCGATACGATTGCGATCGCCGCCGACCATGCCGGGGTGGCTTTGAAGGCCGCATTGGCGAAGGAGCTCGAGGCGCAGGGATTCCGCATCGTCGATCTCGGCACGAACAGCGCCGACAGCGTCGACTATCCGGACTACGCCAACGCGGTCGCCGAGGCGATCGAGCGCGATCGCGCGAAATGGGGCGTGCTCGTCTGCGGCAGCGGAATCGGCATGGGCATGGCGGCCAACCGGCACCCGGCGGTGCGCGCCGCCGTGGTGCACGATGCGCTGTCCGCCAAGCTCTCGCGCCAGCACAACGACGCCAACGTGCTGGCGCTGGGCGCGCGGCTGATCGGCGACGAGGTCGCGAAGGACGCCGCGCGGGTTTTCTTTTCGACTCCGTTCGATGGCGGCGGGCGGCACGAGCGCCGCGTCGCCAAGCTCGGCGGCAAGTGAGACCGACAAGCCGATGTTTCGACCCATGGGTGGCCAAGTTGGGAACAGGAGACGCAGAGGCGCAGAGAAGGAAGAAAATGCGCGCCCTTGGCGCGCAGAAAGTAATCTCTGCGTCTCTGCGCCTCCCGTGCCCTTCACTTTCGATCGGTCGGAGCGTGGGCGCGTGGGCATGAGATTCCGGTACGAGATTTGAGGAAAGGGGCAATGGCACTGGCACAGCAGAAGATGGCGCCTTCGTTCACCGACCGGTTCTTCGGCGAGCGGCTCGCCGAGAGCGATCCCGAGCTCGCCGGCGCGATCCGCGGCGAACTCGGCCGGCTGCGCGAGCACATCGAGCTCATCGCCTCGGAGAACGTCGTCTCCGCCGCGGTGCTCGAAGCGCAGGGCTCGGTGCTCACCAACAAATACGCCGAGGGCTATCCCGGCCGGCGCTACTACGCCGGCTGCGAGCACGTCGACGTCGCCGAGACGCTCGCCATCGAGCGCGCGAAGAAGCTGTTCGGCTGCCAGTTCGCGAACGTGCAGCCGCATTCGGGCGCCCAGGCCAACGCCGCGGTGTTCATGGCGCTCATGCAGCCCGGCGACACCTTCATGGGCCTCGCGCTGCCGGCCGGCGGCCACCTCACGCACGGCATGCCGATCAACCTGTCGGGCAAATGGTTCAAGCCGGTGTCCTACGGCGTGCGCGCCGACACGCACATGATCGACTACGACGAGGTCGAGCGGCTCGCGCGCGAGGCGAAGCCGAAGCTCATCATCGCCGGCGGCTCGGCCTATCCGCGCCTGCTCGATTTCCCGCGCTTCCGCAAGATCGCCGACGGCGTCGGCGCCTATCTCGTGGTCGACATGGCGCATTTCGCCGGGCTCGTGGCCGGCGGCGCGCATCCCAGCCCGATCCCGCACGCCCATGTCACGACGACGACGACGCACAAGACGCTGCGCGGGCCGCGCGGCGGCATGATCCTCAGCAACGATTTGGAGCTCGGCAAGAAGATCAACAGCGCCGTCTTCCCCGGTATGCAGGGCGGGCCGTTGATGCACGTGATCGCCGCCAAGGCGGTGGCGCTGCTCGAGGCGCTGCAGCCCGAGTTCCGCGCCTATGCGCGCGCCGTCGTCGACAATGCGCGCACGCTCGCCGAGACGCTCAAGGGCCGCGGCTTCGGCATCGTCGCCGGCGGCACCGACACGCATCTGATGCTGGTCGATCTCCGCCCGAAGAAGCTCACCGGCAAGGCGGCCGAGCAGAGCCTCGAGCGCGCGCACATCACCTGCAACAAGAACGCGATCCCGTTCGATCCGGAGAAGCCCACGGTCACCTCGGGCGTGCGCCTCGGCTCGCCGGCGGCGACGACGCGCGGCTTCGGCATCGAGGAGTTCCGCCAGGTGGGCCATCTCATCGGCGACGTGCTCGACGGCCTCGCGGCGAGCAATTCGGGCGACAATTCCGCGGCGGAGGCGGCGGTCCGGGCCAAGGTCGGCGAGCTCTGCCGGCGCTTCCCGGTCTATCCGGGCTTCTAGGGGCGGGGCAGGGGGAGGAAAAGGAATGCGGTGTCCGTTCTGCGGCCACGACGACACGCAAGTGAAGGATTCGCGGCCGACCGAAGACAATTCGGCGATCCGGCGCCGGCGCTTCTGCCCCGCCTGCGGCTCGCGCTTCACCACCTTCGAGCGCGTGCAGCTCAGGGAGCTCGTTGTCGTAAAGAAGAACGGGCAGCGCGCGCCGTTCGACCGCGACAAGCTCCTGCGCTCGATCATGATCGCGGTGAGGAAGCGCCCGATCAGCGAGGAGCGCGTCGAGCGCATCGTCAATTCGATCACGCGGCGGCTCGAGAGCTCGGGCGAGACCGAGATCCCGTCGAGCCAGATCGGCCAGCTGGTGATGGAGGCGCTCGCCAGCCTCGACCCCGTGGCCTATGTCCGCTTCGCCTCGGTCTACAAGAATTTCCGCGAGACGCGCGACTTCGAGCAGTTCCTCGAGACGTTGAGTCCGCAGGATCGTGACGCCGGCAAAGACAAGGACTGACACGGCTTCGCAGCGTGCCGACGCCGCCCGCGGTGATGCGGCCCGCGGTGACGCGGCTCATATGCGGGTGGCGCTCGCGCTGGCGCGGCGCGCGCTCGGCACGACCTGGCCCAATCCCGCCGTCGGCTGCATGCTGGTCAAGGATGGCGCGGTGACCGCCCGCGGTGCCACCGCGGCGGGCGGGCGGCCCCATGCCGAAGCGGTCGCGATCGCGGCGGCCGGCGCAGCCGCGCGCGGCGCCACCGCTTACGTCTCGCTCGAGCCCTGCGCGCATCACGGCAGGACGCCGCCCTGCGCCGATGCGCTCGTCGCCGCGGGCGTGGCGCGCGTGGTCTATGCGATCGAGGATCCCGACCCGCGCACCAGAGGCGCCGGTGCCGGCGCGCTGGCCAAGGCCGGGATCGCCGTCGAGAGCGGCGTGCTCGCCGACGAAGCGGCCGAGCTCAACGCCGGCTTCTTCATGCGCGTGCGCGAGGGCCGGCCGCTGGTGACGCTCAAGACCGCAACCAGCCTCGATGGCCGCATCGCCGCCGCGGGGGGCAGGAGCCAGTGGATCACCGGCGAGGCGGCGCGCGCCGCCGCGCATGTGCTGCGCGCGCAGCACGACGCGGTGATGATCGGCGCCTCGACGCTCGCCGCCGACGATCCGCTGTTGACCGTGCGCCTTCCCGGCCTGCCGCTGCGGGCGCCGGTGCGCATCGCGGTGGCGGGCCGCGCGATGGTGGCGGCGGGTCCG
>SBBV01000159.1 GCA_005240015.1 Candidatus Odyssella thessalonicensis
CATGTGCGGATAGAGCGCGTAGTTCTGGAACACCATCGCGATGTCGCGCTGCGCCGGCTCCTTGTCGTTGACGCGCTGCCCGGCGATCCGCACCTCGCCCTTGGTCACGGTCTCAAGCCCGGCCACCATGCGCAAGAGCGTGGACTTGCCGCAGCCCGATGGCCCCAACAGCACGATGAGCTCGCCGTCGGCGACGGCGAGGTCGATGCCCTTCACGGCGTCGACGCCGTTGGGATAGGTCTTGCGCACGTCGATGAGGTCGATGGTCGCCATCTATTTTTCGCTCTCAACCAGGCCCTTCACGAACAGGCGCTGCATCACCAGCACGACGATGACGGGGGGCACGAGCCCGAGCATGGCGGTCGCCATCACGAGGTTCCAGGTGGGAACCGCGTCGACGACGTTGACCATGCGCGAGATGCCCATCACGACGGTGTAGTAGCGCTCCTCGGTCGAGACGATGAGCGGCCAGAGATACTGGTTCCAGCCGTAGATGAACTGGATCACGAACAGCGCCGCGATGTTGGTCTTGGAGAGCGGCAGCAGGATGTCGCGGAAGAAACGCATCGGGCCGGCGCCATCGATGCGCGCGGCTTCGGCCAGCTCGTCGGGCACGGTGAGGAAGAACTGGCGGAACAGGAACGTGGCGGTGGCCGAGGCGATCAGCGGGACCGTGAGCCCGGCATAGGTGTTGAGCAGGCCGAGGCCCGCCACCACCTCGTAGGTGGGCATGATGCGCACTTCGACCGGCAGCATGAGCGTCACGAAGATGATCCAGAAGAAGCCCACGCGGAACGGGAAGCGGAAGTAGACGATGGCGAAGGCCGAGATGATCGAGATCGCGATCTTCCCGATCGCGATCGCGAGCGCCATGATCAGGCTGTTGACGAGCATCGTGCCGACCGGCGCGTTGGCCGATTGGCCGATGCCCGAGCGCAGAACCGCGAGATAGTTCTCGACCAGATGCGTGCCGGGCCAGAGCGGCGCCGGCGACTGGAACATGCGGCTTAAGTCGTGCGTGGACGCGACGAACGCGATCCAGAGCGGCAGGCAGACGATGCCGATGCCGACGATCAGCATCAGGTGCGAGAGGATGGCGGCGAACGGCCGGTTCTCGACCATCAGTAATGCACCTTGCGCTCGACGTAGCGGAACTGGATCACCGTGAGCGCGATCACGATCGCCATCAGCACCACCGACTGGGCGGCCGAGCCGCCATAGTCCTGGCCGCGGTAGCCGTCCGACCACACGCGGAAGACGAGAATCTCGGTGGCGCGCCCCGGGCCGCCGTGGGTGAGCGCGTGGACGATGCCGAAGGTCTCGAAGAACAGGTGGACGAGATTGAGGACGAGCAGGAAGAACGTGGTGGGCGAGAGCAGCGGGAAGACGATCGTCCAGAAGCGTTTGCTCGGACCGGCGCCGTCGATCGCCGCCGCTTCGATCACCGAGCGCGGGATCGACTGCAGGCCGGCGAGGAAGAAGATGAAGCTGTAGCTCACGTACTTCCACGCGGCGGCGATCGTGATCAGGAACAGCGCCTGATCGCCGTCGACGTAGTAGTTCCACTTGATGCCGAGCGCGTCGAGCGCGTAGGCGATGACGCCGATCGTGGGGTTGAACATGAAGCCCCAGAGCACGCCGGCCAGCGCCGGCGCCACGGCGTAGGGCCAGATCAGCAGCGTCTTGTAGGCGCCGGCGCCGCGGATCACGCGGTCGGCCATCACCGCCAGCAGCAGCGCGAAGCCCATGGCCAGCAGGCAGCTCGCGAAGGTGAAGACCGCCGTGATCCGCAGCGAAGAGAGATAGTAGGCGTCGGAGAAGACGCGCTCGAAATTCTCGAGCCAGACGAAGCGCGTCTTCAGGCCGAGCGCGTCCTGCAGCAGCACCGACTGCATCAGCGCCTCGGCCGCCGGCCAGAAGAAAAAGATCAGCGTGATCGCGATCTGCGGCAGCAGCAGCGCGTAAGGCAACGCCACGCCCTGAAACGTCGCGCGCTTGATCACGGCCCCGCCTCCACGGCCAACGCCGTGCCCTCACTTCCCATCGCGGCGAAAACGCCGCGATGGGCCCCTTCTCTCCCGCTGCGCGGGAGAGAGAAGGGCATACCGTCCCCCGCTTCTCTCTCCCACGAAGTGGGAGAGAAGGGGCCCACTCGATGCCGCTTGGCATCGAGTGGGAAGTGAGGGCCGGCGCAGCCGCATCCGCGGCGTCACGCTATTTGTTCGCTCGCTCGAACGCGCGCAGCTGATCGTTGCCGCGCTTGACGGCGGCATCGAGCGCTTCCTTGGCCGACTTCTTGCCGGCCCAGACCTGCTCGAGCTCCTCGTCGATGATGTCGCGGATCTGCGTGAAATTGCCGATGCGCAGCCCTTTCGTGTGCTCGGTCGGCGGCTTGTTGGTGAGCTGCAGCACCGGGATGTCGCGGCCCGGGTTCTTGGCGTAGAAGCCCTGCTTCTTCGTGAGCTCGTAGGCGGCATGGGTGATCGGCACGTAGCCGGTCTTCTGGTGCCAGCCGGCCTGCACCTCGGTGTCCGAGAGATAGGCGAAGAACTTCGCGACGCCCTTGTAATC
Organism: Candidatus Odyssella thessalonicensis; assembly: GCA_005240015.1. Lineage (GTDB taxonomy): Bacteria > Pseudomonadota > Alphaproteobacteria > Bin65 > Bin65 > SBBV01. Next base: position 2,572 of record SBBV01000159.1, read on the forward strand.
GCCCGCGGGCTTGCCGTTCAGCACCCAGAGCGTGGCGCCGCCGATGATGCCGTTCTGCGGCGCGCCGGGCACGTCCGGCCAATAGGGCAGCACGGTGATGCCGAACGGCGTATCCTTCATCGCCGTCGCGAAGCCGCCGGTGAGACCGGCCGAGCCCATGAACATGCCGCACTCGCCGCCCGAGAACTTGGCGTTGGGCTTATTCTCGCGACCGCCATAAACGAAGATGCCTTGCTTGTGCCACTCGCCCAACTGCGTGATGTGCTTCACGCGTACCGGGTCGTTGATCGTGAGCTCGATGTCGAGCCCGCCGAAGCCGTTCTGCTTGGTGGCAAAGGGCACATTGTGCCAGGCGCCGAAATTCTCGATCTGGATCCAGGAGGGCCAGCCGGTCGAGAAGCCGCATTTCATGCCCGAGGCAAGCAGCTTCTTGCCGATCTCGCCCACTTCCGGCCAGGTCTTGGGCGGCTTCTCGGGATCGAGCCCCGCCTTCTTGAACGCGGCCTTGTTCCAATAGAGCACCGAGGTCGAGGAGTTGAACGGCATCGACAAGAGCTTACCGTCGACCGTCGAATAGTAGCCGTAGACCGGGCCGATATAGGCCTTGGGGTCGAACGGTTCCTTGGCCTCGGCCATCACCTCGTAGACCGGCTTGATGGCGCCCTTGGCCGCCATCATCGTGGCGGTGCCGACCTCGAACACCTGCACGATGTGCGGCTGCTGGCGCGCGCGGAACGCCGCGATCGCGCCCGTCATCGTCTCGGTGTAGGTGCCCCGGTAGATGGCTTTGACGACGTAGTCTTTCTGCCGCTTGTTGAAGCCTTCGACCAGTTCGTTGAGCGCTTGGCCCAGCTGACCGCCCATCGCGTGCCAGAACTGGATTTCGGTTTGCGCGGCGGCCGGTTGGGCCGCCACGAGCGCCACAGCTGCAGCGCCGAGCCACATCGTCCTCATGCCTGACCTCTTGTCTTGAACCCTTGCGTTTGCTCCCAGCCGCCGGAGCGGCTGACAACAGCATCCGACATTAAGGGCCGGCTGTGAAGGCCAGATGTCAGGCCGGCGAACCGACGTTCTCATTGATGTTCCCGAACCGGCATGTGCGAGTGACGCGCGGTCTCCTCCCCGCGCGCGCACGCGCGCGGGTCGGGAGAGGGCGAGTGGTACAGACTCGGGTCGGGCCGGACTGGCCCCACCCCAACCCGGACGGCCCGCCAAGGCGGGCTTTACAGCCGAAGCGCGCAATTGCGCGATTCGGCCAGAAGCTCGGGCTTTGCCCGAGCGTCCGCAAGCGGGGCGGGGGCGATCCTACTGGATCGTCGCGGCCCGGCGCACGCTGGCGATCATGCTGGTTTGCAGCAAGTACTGATAGTGACGCTGGGGGTCGTCGCAGATGCGCCTCATTTCCTCGCGCGCGGCCTTGCGCACCTTGGGATCGCGCTCCTTCAAGCGGTTCAGATTGGCCGTCGACATCGCCTGGACGATCTCGTTGGCGATGGTGCGGCGCTGGCGGTCGTAGCGGTCGAGGAGGTCCGGCGCGGCTTCGCCGTGCCAGACTTTGGCGAGCTTCTCGGCGAGGTTGGCCGCATCCTGAAGCCCGCTGTTCATGCCGAGCGCGCCGATCGGATTGTTGATGTGCGCGGCGTCGCCCGCCAGCAGCACGCGGCCCTTCCTGAACGTGTCGACGACGCGCTGGTGCACGCGATAGGTCGACTTGTAGGCGAAGGCATAGGGCTCGGGCTTGGGCAGGAAGGCCTGCATCACGCGCTCGGATTCGGCCGGCGAGAGCACCTCCTCGTCGGGCCGGCCCGGATCGGCGCCATAGGCGAAGCGCCAGAGCGGCTTGTCGCGGTGGAAGCCGGGCATCTTGAAGACCGCGCACCAGAGATCGGGGGCGGCGATATAG
>SBBV01000287.1 GCA_005240015.1 Candidatus Odyssella thessalonicensis
AGCTGCTGCTGCTCGACGAGCCGGCCGGCGGCATGACGCCGGCCGAGACGCTCGGGATGAGCGCCCTTATCGCCCGCCTCGTGCCCCCGTCCGTGACGCTCGTCGTGGTCGAGCACAAGCTCGATCTCGTGACGCGGCTCTGCCCGCGCATCGCCGTGCTCGACTTCGGCCGCAAGATCGCCGAAGGGCCGCCCGACGCGGTGCTGCGCGAGCCGGCGGTGATGGAGGTGTATTTCGGCAAAGATTCCCTCCCCCGCGAATAGCGGGGGAGGGTTAGGGTGGCGGTGAGGACAGGTTCGCGATTAGTTGGAGGACGGCAGCAAGGCCCTGCGCTTCCGCAGCTCCGCGGCTGGCTTTCCTCACCCCCTCCGGCCCGCGCGCGAAGCCGCGCGCGGTCCACCTCCCCCGCTAGTCGCGGGGGAGGGAAGTGAAGGAGCGCTTCTCAGGTCCCATGCTCGAAGTGCGCGATCTTCATCTCTCGTACGGCCGCATCCGCGCGGTGCAGGGCGTCGACCTCGACGTCGCCGCCGGCGAGATCGTGGCGCTCGTCGGCGTCAACGGTGCCGGCAAGAGCTCGATCTTGAAGGCGATCGCCGGCTTGGAGCGCCCCGAGCGCGGCGCGATCCGCTTCGCCGGCCGCGGCATCGCCGGCTGGCCCGCGCATCGCGCGCTCGCGGCCGGCATCGCCTATGTGCCCGAAGGGCGCATGATCGTCGGCACGCTCTCGGTGCGCGACAATCTCCGCCTCGGCGCCTTCGCGCGCAGCGACGGCGCGGAGCTTGGAACCGAGATCGAGCGCATCCTCGGCATCTTCCCCGATCTCCGCGATCGGCTCGACGAGCCGGGTGCCAGCCTCTCGGGCGGGCAGGCGCAGATGCTGGCGCTGGCGCGCGGGCTCATGGCGGCGCCGAAGCTGATGCTGCTCGACGAGCCCGCGCTCGGCCTGGCGCCGGTGATGACCCGCGCCGTGTTCGCGCTGATCGCGCGCTTGAAGGCCGAGGGGGCCACGATCCTCCTCGTCGAGCAGAACGTGGTCGAGGCGCTGGCCCTCGCCGACCGCGCCTATGTCATCGAGAGCGGCCGTATCGTGAAGCACGGCGCGGCTTCGTTACTTGCGCGTGATCCCGGCTTGCGCGAGGCTTATCTGGGGCTGAGCCGGGAGGAACCCGCATGATCCGTATTCTGCTCGCGCCGGCGACGCTGGCTCTCGCGGCGCTGCCCGCCGCGGCGCAGGAGCGCATGGGCGCCGAGGTCACGTGCCAGCCCGTCGGCAAGTCGAAGCAATACGATTGCCTGCTCACGCTGAAGGGCATGCTCAGCGGCCAGCCGATCCAGGGTGCGGCGATCGTCGTCGGCGCCGACATGCCGGCGATGCCGATGGCGCACAACGTGAAGCCGGTCAAGGCCGAGGCCACCGGCAAGCCCGGCGAATACAGGTTCCGCATCGCGCTCGAGATGCACGGCGAGTGGGCGCTCAAGATCCGCCTCTCGAAGCCGCGGCAGGATCTCATCGTGCACAAGATGATGTTCAAGGCGCCGTAGGCTCTCCGCGCCCCAATCGTCATCCTGAGCGAAGCGAAGGATCTCTCGCCCGCAAGGCGGAGCGTCGGCGGCAAGGCCACGGACCTGCACGCAAGAGATCCTCCGCTTCGCTCAGGATGACGAGGATTGATCGAGGCGCTATCGACCAATCCCCAGCCGCGCCAGCTTCCGGGCGTCGTCGGCGGCTTCGGCGAGCAGCCACTCGCGGAAGACGCGGATCTTCGCGCGATTGGCGACGGGCGGCGGGCAGACGATGTAGTAGGCGAACGTCGCCGGCAGCGCCGGTCCGAAGGGCTGCACGAGCCGGCCGGCGATGAGGTCCTGCGCCGCCAGCGCGGTGCGCGCGAGCGCCACGCCGATGCCGTCCACCGCCGCCTCGATCGCCATGCTCGCCTGGTTGAAGCGCGGGCCGCGGCGCACATCGACCGCGCCGCGCGCGGCGTCGGCAAGGCCGGCGGCCTCGAGCCAGGCGCGCCAATCGACCGGGCCGGGCGCGTGCAGCAGCGTGTGCGCCTTCAAGTCGCGCGGCCGCTTCAGCGGCGGCTTGGCGCCGGCCAGGCGCGGGCTCGCGACCGGAAACACCTGCTCGTCGGTAAGCTTGGCGACCGCGAGCTCGGGCCACTTCCCGTCGCCGTGACGGACGGCGAGATCGACGTCGGTGGCGGCAAAATCGATGTGCTCGGTCGAGGCCGCGATGCGGAGATCGATGGCGGGCTGCGCGGCGGCGAAGCGGCCGAGGCGCGGCACCAGCCACTTGGCGGCGAAATTGGGCGAGACGCTCACCGTGAGAGTCGCAGCCGCCTGGCTCGGGCCGAACAGCGTCTCGGTGCCGGCGGCAAGCCGGTCGAACGCGTCGCGCACGACCGGGAGATAGTCGCGCCCGAGATCCGTGAACGCGAGCCCGCGCGCCGTGCGCTGGAACAGCCGGGCGCCGAGCCGCGCTTCGAGCGCCTTGATCTGGTGCCTTGAGCCACCAGAT
>SBBV01000031.1 GCA_005240015.1 Candidatus Odyssella thessalonicensis
GCTCGAGCCCACGAACCAGTGGTATGCGATCGCGAAGATCGCCGGCATCAAGCTCTGCCAGGCCTACCGTCGGCAGTATGGCTGCGACTTCATCTCGGCGATGCCGACCAATCTCTACGGCATCAACGACAATTTCGATCTGCTCTCCGGCCACGTGATCCCGGCGCTGATGGCCAAGATCCACACGGCGAAGGTGACGAAGCAGCCGACCGTGCCGATCTGGGGCTCGGGCACGCCGCGGCGCGAGTTCCTCTATGTCGACGACCTCGCCGACGCGCTCGTGTTCCTGATGGAGCGCTATTCGGGCGAGGAGCACGTCAACGTCGGCACCGGCTGCGATCTCACCATCGCCGAGCTGGCCGAGACCATCGCGCGCGTCGTCGGCTATCAGGGCCGCTTCGTCTACGACCGCAGCAAGCCCGACGGCACGCCGCAGAAGCTCGTCGACGTCGCACGCCTCGCCGCGCTCGGCTGGCGCGCCTCGACCTCGCTCGAAGCCGGGCTCGCCGCGACCTATCGCTGGTACCTCGACCATCACGCCACCGCGGCGGCGTCTTGAGCAAAACACCCCCGCGATGACCCGCAAGGTGGCTCTCATCACCGGCGTGACCGGCCAGGACGGCGCCTATCTCGCCGAGTTCCTGATCGGCAAGGGCTACGACGTGCATGGCATCAAGCGCCGCTCCTCGTCGTTCAACACCGAGCGCGTGGATCACCTCTATCACGACCCGCACGAGAAGGGCGTGCCGTTCCGGCTGCACTACGGCGACATGACCGATGCCACCAATCTCGTGCGCCTGGTGCAGCAGACGCAGCCCGACGAGATCTACAATCTCGCCGCGCAGAGCCACGTGCAGGTGAGCTTCGAGACGCCGGAGTACACCGCCAACGCCGACGCGCTGGGGACGCTGCGCCTGCTCGAGGCGATCCGCCTGCTGAGCCTCGAGAGGAAGACGCGCTTCTATCAGGCCTCGACCTCGGAGCTCTACGGCGATTCGCCGCCGCCGCAGAACGAGAAGACGCCGTTTCGCCCGCGCAGCCCCTACGCCGCCGCCAAGCTTTATGCCTACTGGATGGTCGTGAACTATCGCGAGGCCTACGGCCTCCACGCGTCGAACGGCATTCTGTTCAATCACGAAGGCCCGACGCGCGGCGAGACCTTCGTCACCCGCAAGATCACGCGCGCGGTGGCGGCGATCGCGGCGGGCAGGCAGGAGAAGCTCTATCTCGGCAATCTCAACGCGCGGCGCGACTGGGGCCACGCGCGCGATTATGTCGAGGGCATGTGGCGCATCCTGCAGCAGGACAAGCCCGACGACTACGTGCTCGCCACCGGCGAGACGCATTCGGTGCGCGAGTTCGTCGAGCGCGCCTTTGCTTGCGCCGGGCGCCGGCTCGTGTGGAAGGGGAAGGGCCTCGACGAGGTCGGCGCCTGTGCCAAGACCGGCCGGGTGCTGGTGGCCATCGACCCCGTCTATTTCCGCCCGACCGAGGTGCAGGACCTTTGCGGCGATGCCGCCAAGGCGCACGCGAAGCTCGGTTGGAAGCACCGCATCGGCTTCGACGCGCTGGTGCGCGAGATGGTCGAGATGGATTTCCGCGCGCTCGGGTTAAAGCTCGGCTGAGCGCCGGCGGCGCGCGAAAGCGGTGAGGCCGGCGCCGGTCAGCACCGCCAGCACGGGCTCCATCGGCAGCCGGTATTTGGGCGATGCGATCGGCCCGTTGAGCGCGAGGATGTAGAGGCACCAGCCGAGCAGCATCAGCAAGCCGGCGACATTGGCGCCGCGGCGCATCAACCTGAACACGCCCACGAGCTGCACGATGCGGAACGCCGCCACGCCGAGCAGGCCGAGCATCAAAAGCCAGGCATAGAGCGTGCTGCCCGACCCGAACAGGAACGCCTGGAGCTTCTCCCAGAAGGTCGTCCCGGGCGTATCGTAGAAGCCGCGCCGCGGCAGGGCCGAGACCGGCGGGATGTGCACGACGGCCGGCGAAGCGAGATTGATCGCGGCGCCATAGGCCCAGGCGCGCGCAACCGCGCCGAGGCCCAACTTCTCGAGCTCCTCGCGCGCAAACGCGGCGTAGCGCGCCGAGTCGACGAACGGGTTGCCGCTCTGCATCTGCCCGAAACGCGCGGCGATGCGGGCGTCGTTGGACTTCTTCGTCGTCTCGCGCGGCGTGCCGTCGTTGAACTCCTTGACCAGCGGATAGATCCAGTACGCCAGGTGGTTCCCGCTCTGGGGCGTCAGCGACCAGGCGCCGTGCCAGGCGACGTTCCGCGCGAAAACCGGCGCCAGGCACGCGGCGAAGACGGCGCCGGCAGCAATGAGCTGCGATACCTGCGCCAAGCGCGCGCGCCGGAGCAACGCGGCGGTCGCCAGGAACAGCCCGAGCGCCACGGCCCAAGGCGTCATCGCGGCGCGCACGAGCCCCGCCAGGCCGAGCGCCACGCCCAAGAACACGGCCCAGCGCAGGCTCGGCGCCGCGAGCCAGCGCAGCGCGGCGTAGTGGGCAGCGGTCGCGAAGAACACGAACAGCGTGTCGGTGTAGACGAGGCCGCTCAGCACGATGAATGTCGGCGTGAAGGCAGCGGCATAGCCCGCCGCGAGTGCCGGCCGCGGCGCCACCATGCGCGCGATGCCGACGACGAAGAGGCAGGTCCCGGCATCGAAGGCGCCTTGCGTCAGCACGAAGGTGAGAGGGGCCAGCTCGCCCGCGAACATGGTGTTGAGCGCGAGCAGCCACGGGAAAAGCGGCATCAACGAGATGTCGGGTGCCAGCCATCCCCAGCCGGAGAGCTTGCCGGCCGCCACCGCCTCGGCGAAGCCGCGCGCCAGGATGAGATAGCCTTGCGAATCGGGCCCTTTGAGGCCGTCGGCGCCGAGCAGGCCGTAGAACGCGATCGCGTAGAGCCAGCGCAGCGCAAGCGCCACCGCGAACAGACACGCCAATGCGCGGGTCGAGGGCGGAGCAGTCGTTTCGTTCATGTCCGCGCCTCGGCGGCGAAGCCTGGCGCGGTGCGCTTGGCGTAGACCGCGAGCAGGCGCAGCGCGGCGAGCGGGCCCAGCATGCGCCGCAGCGCCCACTCGGCTCGCAGCAACGGTGCCGCCGCGAATCGCGGCAGCAGCGACCACGAGCGGAAGCCGCCGGAGAGAAGATAGGCCGCGAACGAGAAGCGCTCGATCGTCACGAGCGGCAGGTTCGGAAGCTTCGCGGCCAGCGCGGCGCGATAGCGGCCGGTGAGCAGGGTCGGGATGGCCTGATTGGAGTCATAGGGGTCGCGGCCGGGCGTGAGCGGACCGTCGGCCAAGGGATCGGCGCGCATGTCGACCGGCTCGTGATGAAACAAGCGGTACACGAGTCCGCCGAGCGGCGTGATCGCCGGCTCGCAAAAGATGAGGCGCCCGCCCGGCTCGAGCACGCGCGCCGCTTCGGCGAAGAAGCGAACCGGCCGCTCGAGATGGTGCAGGACGTCGACCATGACGACGTTGGCGAAGCTGCCATCGGCGAACGGAAGCAGCTGCGCATCGCAGACCGCGTCGAGCCAGGGCACGGCGATGATGTCGGTCGAAACCACGTCGGGGGCGAAGTCTTTGAGGTTGCCGCTGCCGCCGCCGATTTCGAGCGTGCGGCCCGGCCGCCGGTGCGCGCCGATGCGCCGGTAGATGTCGGCGTAGACGGCCCGCAGCGCCGGCTTGCGCCGCCAGATCTCGCGAAAGCGCTCGGGGCCGCTCATGCCGACATGCTCGCTCAATTCCGGCCCGCAAGGAACAGGAGATCGGTGTATCCGTGCCGCGCGAGGACGGCGTCGAGCTCGCCGCGCGGGCAGGCGCGAGGCCCGTCCCGGGTGAGCCGGTGCGGAGCGTAGCCGCGCGCCGCGAGATCGCCGAGCAGCGCATCGACGTCGGCGCCGAAGCGCTCGAGTCCGTCAGGGTCGAGTTCGACGAACAGGGCCGGCCGGTCGCGCGCGATCGTGCCGGCGGCCCCGGCGAGCACGCGCAGTTCGGCGCCCTGCACGTCGATCTTGATCAGCGAAACCCTGCAGCCGGACGGTACAAGCTCGTCGATGGCCAGTGCTGCCACGGGTTCTCCGGCCTCGCCGATGCGGTGATCGCCGGGGTGATCGGGGTTGATGACGAGATGCGCGGTTCCGCTTGCGGCATCGGCCACCGCACGGCGCGCGTCGACGCGTTCGGCGAGCCGCTTGGCCGCGAGGCGCCGGCAGAGCTCGGCGTGGTTCCTGGCCTCGGGCTCGAGCGCCAGGACCCGGCCCTCGGCACCGACCCAGCGCGCGAAGCGCTCGGTGAAGAACCCGACATTGGCGCCGACATCGATCACGAACCCGCCCTCCGGGACATAGGCGCGCAAGCGGCCGATCGGCCCGGCCTCGAACACATTCTTGTAGAACTCGTAGACCGCGAAGAACGCGCGCCGGCCCCAGGCGAAGCGCAGCAGTCCGCGCGCGAAGACCAGGCGATAGGCGCCGAGCATGACATTCTGGGCGGCGCGGCGCATGGCGCTGGGCCGCGGTCTAGAGCGCCTTCAGCTTGCGGAAGGCGAAGAACACCATCCGCAGCAGCAGCCAGCCGTGGCGGAAGCGCGAAATCTGCGTCTCGCCGTATTCGCGCGCGGCGTAGCGGATCGGGATCTCCGCGGTTTTGAGGTTGAGCTTGCTGGCGCCGAAGATGAGGTCGAAATCGCCGAACGGGTCGAACTCGCCGAAATAGGCGCGGTTCCTCGCGATCTCCTCGTAGTCGCGGCGCAGCAGCGCCTTGGTGCCGCAGAGCGTGTCGCTGTAGCGCTGGTTCAAAAGATAGGTGAACAGCGCCGAGAACAGATGATTGGCGACGAGGTTCAGGAACCGCATCGCCTGCCTTTCCATCGGATAGACGAGGCGCGAGCCGTTGATGAACTCGCCTTTGCCGGCGGCGAGCGCGTCGTAGTATTTGGGCAGGTCCTCGGGCGGCATGGTGAGATCGGCGTCGAGGACCATGAGGATGTCGCCCGTCGCCGCGGCGAAGCCGGCGCGCACCGCATCGCCCTTGCCCTTGCCGGTCTGCTTGATCGCCTTGATGTCGCGGCTGGGATGGGCGGCGATCACGCGCTGGATCTCCTCCCACGTGCCGTCGCTGCTGCCGCCCTCGACGAAGATCATCTCCAGCGCGCGCCCGAAGCGCGGCGTGCGCAGCACCGCCGGCTCGATATTGCCGCGCTCGTTGCGGCAGGGGACGATGATCGAGACCGAGAGCGGCTCCGTCGCCGGCTGCGGCTTCGGCCGTGCCACGATGTAGTTGCGCAGGCAGAGCTTCCGGATCAGCGGCAAGGTCGCGAGGTAGCGATTGATGAGCCGGCCGAGCCCCAGCATCCAGTAGGGCGAGAGGATGCGCCATTCGCGCTTGATCACCTCGAAATCGGCGAGCTGCAGCAGATTGGCGATGTCGCGGGTCGAGAGCCAGTTCTGCGGCGGGGTCGACTGCTTCACGCGCAGCGCGCCGCCCACGCGGAAGAACGGCTCCCAGAGCCGCGAGTAGTAGGTGACGACGAGGCGCGTTTCGGGTTTGCAGAAGCGGTGCAGGCTCCTGAACGTCTCGAGGCAATCGTCGAGCGAGCCCACCGTGTCCGACATCACGATCGCGTCGAACGGCCCGGTCGGCGTCGCGGTCTGGCCGAGCTTCTCGACGTCGGCGGTGATGAAGCGCAGCTGCGGATATTTCCGGCGCGCGATCTCGGTCATCGCCGGGCTGAAATCGACGCCGACGCCCTCGCCCGGCGCGAGCTTTGCGAGC
>SBBV01000030.1 GCA_005240015.1 Candidatus Odyssella thessalonicensis
AGACAAGGCGTGACCGTCGGCGAGCCGGTGCCGGGCGCGGCGCCCGAATCGGCGAAGCTCGTCTATCGCCACCTGTCGAAGCCGCTGCCCGAGATCGTCTATCGCACGCAGCGCTTCAGCAACAACATCGCGGCCGAGCTCCTGGCGCTCGCCGCGGCGCGCAAGCTCGGCGGCAAGGCGCTCGACATCGCCGCGGCCGGCCAGGTGCTCGCCGGCTGGTACAAGGAGAAGGTGAGCGGCGCGGATTGGAACGGGCTCGATCTCAGGAACGGCTCGGGCCTCAGCAAGGAAAGCCGCATCACGCCCGAGCAGATGGTCGCGATCCTGCGCTACGCGCAGAGCCTCTCGCTCGGCAACCAGGTCTATGCCGATCTCCTCAGGCGCTATCACGTCGGCAAGGTCGAGAGCGAGGAGGAATACGGCTCGGGCGACAGCGAGGGCAACGGCACCGGGCGCGAGAAGGGCGCCAAGAAGGGCGTCGGCGTCAAGGGCAAGACCGGGACGATCAACTACTCGCGCGGCGTCGTCGGCTATCTCCACACCGCCAAGGGCCGCGACGTGGTGTTCGCGGTGTTCATCTCCGACTTCAAGCAGCGCGAGGTGATGCAGAAGCAGAACCAGGGCTGGAAGGAGCCGCCCGTGCGCTGGTGGATGTCGCGCTCGCGCGAATTCCAGCGCGCGATCGTCAAGCGCTGGGCGGAGAAGTTTTAGGTCGCGCGCTTCCTCGCATTGCGAGGCTAGCCGGCTAGAGATCCTTCGCTTCGCTCAGGATGACGGTGAAGGTTGAGCCTAATAGCGCCGTCATGCTGAGCGAAGCGAAGCATCTCTCGCCAAGCTCGCACAACGCCGGTTCAGCCGCGGCGCGCCTCCGCCGCCCAGTGGAACAGTGTTGGCGCAAGGTCGACGAAGTGTGGATTCATCCGCGTGATCAAATCGATTTTCTTCCTCCGCATCCAACCCTTAATCTGCTTCTCACGCGCGATCGCCGCTTCGATCGCCTCATAGAACTCGTAATACATTAACCGATCGACGTCATAGCGCGCGGTAAAGCCGGGAAGCGCCTTGTTCTTGTGCTGCCAGACGCGTTTCTCAAGGTCGCTGGTGACGCCCGTGTAGAGCACCAGCGAGCGGCTCGCGACGATGTAGACGAAGCCGCCCTTGATCGAGGTCGAGCGCAAGTGAGGCCCCTCGCGTCCCCGGCTAGAGATGCTTCGCTTCGCTCAGCATGACGGTAAGGATTTGGGCCTCAACCAAAAACGTCATGCTGAGCGCAGCGAAGCATCTCTCGCCAGGTTCGCACAACGATATCGCCGCCTCAGTGACTGTCGCGCGGCACGAATTTGTGGGCGACGTCGCGGTATTTGACGGCCGGCTTCAGCACCATGCCTTCGGAGAGCTGATCGGTCATCGAGCGGAAGATCTCCTGCCACGGCGTCTGGTGCGGCGGGATAAAGTCCTTCATCTCCTTGCGGCGCTCCGCGATCTCCGCGTCGGAGATGAGGATGTCGACGCGACCCTTGTTGAGATCGACGCGGATCTTGTCGCCGGTCTTCAAGATCGCGAGGTTGCCGCCCGCCGCCGCCTCGGGCGACGCGTTCAAGATCGAGGGCGAGCCCGAGGTGCCCGATTGGCGCCCGTCACCGATGCAGGGCAATGACGTGATGCCCTTCTTGATGAGATAGGCCGGCGGCTGCATGTTCACGACCTCGGCCGAGCCGGGATAGCCGATCGGCCCCACGCCGCGCACGACGAGGATGCAGTGCTCGTCGATCGCGAGCGCCGGGTCCTCGATGCGCTTGTGATAATCCTCGCGCCCGTCGAAGACGATGGCGCGGCCCTCGAACGCATTGGGGTCCTTGTTGTTCGAGAGGTAGCGCTGGCGGAATTCTTCGGAGATCACGCTCGTCTTCATGATCGCCGAATCGAACAGATTGCCGCGCAGCACCGCGAAGCCGGCATCCTTCATCATCGGCTTGTCGTAGGGCTTGATCACGCGGTCGTCCTTGATTGTCGCGTTCCTGCAGTTCTCGCCCATCGTCTTGCCGTTCACGGTCTTGGCGTCTTCGTGGATCTTCCCCGCCTTCATGAGCGCGTTGACCACGGCCGGCACCCCGCCGGCGCGGTGATAGTCCTCGCCCAAATATTCGCCGGCGGGCTGGAGGTTCACGAGCAGCGGGACCTTGTGGCCGATCTTCTCCCAATCGTCCATGTCGACCTTGACGCCGACGTGGCGCGCGATCGCGTTGATGTGGATCGGGCAGTTGGTCGAGCCGCCGATCGCGCTGTTGACGACGATGGCGTTCTCGAACGCCTCGCGCGTCAGGATGTCGGAGGGCTTCAGATCCTCCCACACCATCTCGACGACGCGCTTGCCCGTCTCGTAGGCGAATTGCGGGCGCTCGCGGTGCGGCGCCGGCACCGCGGCCTGGCCCGGCAGCGAGAGGCCGAGCGCTTCCGCCAGCGAGTTCATCGAGGTGGCGGTGCCCATCGTGTTGCAGTGGCCGGTGCTCGGCGCGGCCGAGGCTACCATCTCGATGTATTCCTCGTCATTGATGCGGCCGGCGGCGTATTCCTTGCGCGCGTGCCACTTGATCGTGCCCGAGCCCGCGCGCTCGTTCTTGTACCAGCCGTTCAGCATCGGCCCGACGTTGAGCACGATGGCCGGGATGTTCACCGTGCACGCCGCCATGATGCAGGCCGGCGTGGTCTTGTCGCAGCCGGTCAACAGCACGACGCCGTCGATCGGATAGCCGTAGAGCACCTCGACGAGGCCCAAATAGGCGAGGTTGCGGTCGAGCGCGGCGGTGGGGCGCTTCCCCGTTTCCTGGATCGGGTGCACCGGGAACTCGAACGCGACGCCGCCCGCCTCGCGGATGCCCTCGCGCACGCGCTGCGCGAGCTGGAGGTGCGAGCGGTTGCAGGGCGAGAGGTCGGAGCCGGTCTGCGCGATGCCGATGATCGGCTTGCCCGATTGCAGCTCCTGGCGCGAAAGGCCGTAGTTCATGTAGCGCTCGATATAGAGCGCGGCCATGTGCGGATCGTCGGGATTGTCGAACCAGATCTTGCTGCGCAGAAAGCGGCCACCGTTCTTCTTGGACATTGCGCGTTCCTCCCGGGGGATTGTTGGGCGTGAGCATGGGCCCTGTTGGCGCGGAAAATCAACCCGCGTCGGCGCCGCTCCGTAGCGCGCAACGCCTCAGGCGAGGCCGCCTCCCGCGTTGTGCGACGTTGTGACAACAATCACGGGACGCGCGTGACAGCCATCACTGACAGGGCGCGGGCGGCGCACTTAGGGTGCAGCGTCTGTGAACTCGTTCACAGGAGGCAGCCATGCGCAAGACGGCAATTCTTGGCCTCGCCGCGGCGATGCTTTTGGCGGCTGCTCCCGGCCAAGCGCTGGCCGGAGGCCCATACATGGTCGGGGCCTATAAGTGCTACAACCGCAAAGCCTACACCACGGACTATCTCCGCTACGTCGAAGGCTTGGACTTCAGGGGTTGCCAGGCGCTGTGCGACAGAACAAGCGGCTGCGTTGCCTTCAGCTACCTGGTGACCGCGCTGGAGCGGTGGGAAAGCACGACCATCTGCATTCTCCATAGCCGATACGATATCCCCGATACGCCGTGGCGCCACGCCCGTGCGTACGTCCGCGCCAACGTGTGCTATCGCCACCACGACGTGTGGAACCAGCTGCCGCGCGAATGGCGCAATCGGATCGGAGTCGAGCAGGATCAGTTGCGCCCCGAATTCCGGCCGAACGTGCCCTCGGGCCCGAATAAACCCTGAAAGGCGCAGCCCTGCGCTGTGCTCGCGAACTCGTTCGCAGGAGATGACGATGCACAAGACTGCGATGGTTGGACTTGCCGCGGCGGCCTTATTGGCGGCCGCGCCCGCGCGCGCCCTGCCGGAAGGCTGGTACACGCTCAGATCGTACAAATGCCACGCCAACCACACCGCGTTCGGCACGGACGTCCCAACGCTCCTCGTCGTCAAGAGTTCGGGCATTGCGGACATCCGGCAATGCGAAAAGCTGTGCGAGGGCACCAGCGGCTGCGTGGCTTTCAGCTTCCAGCAGCGGGTGACGGAGAGAGGCACGGTTGTCAACAGCTGCTTCCTTTATGGCCGGTACGATGTCGATACCGTGCCCGTCGGCAAGGGCAGTCCGTTCGACTGGAGTGTGGTGTGCTATCGCCACAACGACGTGTGGGACAAGCTGCCGCGCGAATGGCGCAACCGCCTGGGCCTCGAGCAGGATCAATTGCGCCCCGATTTCAGGCCGAGCACACCCACGGGCGCCAACAAGCCCTGAGGGCACGCGCCACGCGACCAGAAAAAAGCCGATTCCGTGTCGCGCGGTTCGGCTCGTTGTGCAGCCGACCTTCGCGTGCGTTATCCGCCCAACCCGATCGAGTTCAGCCACGCCTCGAAGAAGGCCTTGCCCTGCCGCGCGAGTGCCGGCGCATAGCGCAGCGTCGCCGCGCGCAGGGATTTCACGTCGATCGCGGGCGTGGCCGCGATCTCGCACGTATGGCCGACGAACCAGCCCTCGAGCCCCTTGGCGGTCACCTCGGGATGGAATTGCAGCGCGAGGGCGCTCTCGCCGTAGGCGAAGGCCTGGTGGCGATAGCGCTCGGTCGAGGCGAGCAACGTGGCGCCCTTCGGGAGATCGAAGGTGTCGCCGTGCCAATGCAGCACGCGCGTGCGCTCGGGCGCCAGGTGCATCAACGGCGACGCCGCGCCCGACGGCGTCAGGCTCAGCGTGCCCCAGCCGATCTCCTTGCCGCGATTGCCGGGATAGACATCGGCGCCGAGCGCCGCCGCCATGATCTGGCTGCCGAGGCAGATGCCGAGCAGCGGACGCCTCTGCGCGAGCCGCGCCTCGGCCAGCGCGATCTCCTCGCCGAGAAAGGGATAGTCGTCGCGGTCGTAGACGCCGATCGGCCCGCCCAAGAGCACGACGAGATCGCATTCGCGCAGCTCGGCCGCGCCGAGATCGTCGAGCGGCGCCTCGCGGTATCCGACCGCGAAGCCCCTGGCCGCGAGCACCTCGGCGAAGAAGCCCAAATCCTCGAACGGCACATGGCGTATGGCGATACAGCTGCGTGACGCGGAACCCATTACCGAAACCGTCTCGGATTATCGTCGTCCCCGCGAAAGCGGGGACCCATGCGCGATCCCGCGCGAAGCGACGGAACGCGGTTCGACGGCGGCGCCGCTCGGGTCCCCGCTTTCGCGGGGGCGACAATGATTGGTGAAATCGCTATGCATGGCCGCCCCGCGCTGCGCCCCTCATGAACCGCGCCCTCTTCCTCGATCGGGACGGCGTCGTCAATCTTGACGACGGCTATACCCATAGCCCCGAGCAGCTGCGTTTCGTGCCGGGCATCTTCGAGCTTTGCCGCGCGGCGGCGGCGCGCGGCTTCGCGCTCGTCATCGTCACGAACCAGAGCGGCATCGGGCGCGGCTACTACACCGAGGCGGAGTACCGCGTGTTCACGGCGGAAATGCTGGCGCAGTTGCGCGCCGCCGGCATCGACATCGCCGCCGTGTACCACTGCCCGTTCCATCCCGACGGCGTCGGCCGCTATCGGCGCGAGCACTCGTGGCGAAAGCCCAACCCCGGCATGCTGCTCGACGCGGCCCGCGCGCTCGATCTCGACCTCGCGGCCTCGGTGCTGATCGGCGACGGCGCTCGCGACATGGTGGCGGCGCGCCGCGCCGGAATCGGCGTGGCGCTGCGCGTCGCCAAGCCCGGTGCGGAGAACCGCGATGTTGGCGACCCCGATGCCGTCCTGGACAGCGTCGTCGCGGCGCTGGCATGGTTCGCGGCGCGCTTCCCGCTGCGGTGACGCGATGGATTGGTACCTCGTCGGGCGCATCCTCGGCCTCATCTTCTGGCCGACGGCGGTCGCGGTCGTGGTCTTAGGCATCGGCTGGGTGGTGGCGACGCCGCGCGCGCCGCACGTCGCTGCCAACATCAAACGCTGGTTCCGCCTCGCCGCGATCGTGGGGTTCCTCGGCACGCTGGTGATCACCGGACGCGATTTCCTGAAATATGCGGGCGTGATCACATAGGTGCGGGCGCACCGGCACGGACGAACACGGCCCGACACGGACGAGATCGGCTGCTCGACTTTGCGCCGGTGTTGGTCCGTGAAGCAGCGTCTCACTTCACCGGCGTCAGCACCGGGCGGCCCTCGCGCCAGGCCTTCAGATTGTCGACCACGAGCTGCGCCATCGCGTTGCGCGTGTGGTGCGTGGCCGAGCCCACGTGCGGCGCCAGCACGACATTGTCCATCTTGATGAGCGCCTCCGGCACGTGCGGCTCGTTCTCGAACACGTCGAGGCCGGCGCCGGCGATCTTGCCCTGCTGCAGCGCCTTGATCAGCGCCGCCTCGTCGACGACCGAGCCGCGCGCGACGTTGATGAGATAGCCGGTGGGCCCGAGCGCCTCGAGCACCGGCGCGTTGATCATGTGCCTGGTCGTCGCCCCGCCGGGCACGATCACCATCAAGATGTCGGCATCGCGCGCCATTTCGACGAGGCGCGGATAGTGCACATAGGGCTGGTCGGTCTGGATGTTGCGCGTGTGGTAGACGATCTTCAGGTCGAACGCCGCCGCGCGCCGGGCGATGACCTTGCCGATGCGCCCGAAGCCCACCATGCCGAGCGTGCGGTTCCGGAGCGTATCGGTGAGCGGCATGTGGCCCTTGCTCACCCACCTGCCCTCGCGCACCCAGCGGTCGCCCTGCGGGATGCGCCGCACCGTGGCGAGCAGCAGCGCCATCGCCGTGTCGGCGACCTCGTCGTTGAGCACGTCGGGCGTGTTGGTGACGACGATCTTGTGCGCGCGCGCATAGGCGAGGTCGATGGCGTCGACGCCGACGCCCTGGCTGCCGACGATCTCGACCTTGGGCAGCTTGCGCATGAGGTCGGCACTGGCGCCGCGCGTGCCGTCGGTGGCGATCGCGCGCGTGGTCGGCGCGACCTTGGCGAGAAACGCGTCCTGGTCGCTCGCTTCCCACAGTTTGTGGATTTCGAACAGCGGCGCGAGGCCCTCCATCACCCGCGGCATCAGCGGGAGCACCATCACCAATCCGGGCTTCATTCGCGCCTCCGCGCCGTTCGTTGCCAGATCGGCGGCCAGAGATAATGGGCGGCAGCGCCGAGGGCAACAGGCGCCCGCCGCGCCGGCAGCGGCAAGCGCCGGTCTTTTCAAGCGCCGGGTCGTGTAGCACGCTCGACGCCGCGATCACGACGTAGGGGCAGCCCTTGTCCAGCCAAGCCGAATCTTCGCCTGCGCCGGCCGCCCCGCGCCGCTGCCGCGTGATCTTCGTGCTCAGCTCCGGATACCTGCCCGCGTCGATCAACGGCGCCAACGTCTCGCTGCATGCGCAATGCAGGCGCATGCTCGCCGACGGCTTCGACCCGATCGTGGTTTGCGCGCTCGACCCGGCGCCGCGGCCGCGCGGCGCGCCGGCCCTCGAGTATCCGGTCATTCGCGTGGCCGATCCGGTGGCCGCGATGATCGACACGATGTATCACCTGGCGCCCGACGCCATCGTCGTGCGCGGGATCGGCGCGGCGGCGGGCGCGGCGAAGCTCGCGGTCGCGCGCCGCTATCCGCTGCGCATTCACATCGTGCGGAGCCCGCTCGGCTATGCGTTGCCGCCGCCGGGTGCGGCGCCGCTCTGGCGCTATGCGGCAACCTCACGATACATGCAGCACCTGTCGCAGGCCTATGTCGGCGCGCCGGTGGATCTCGTGCCGACGTTCATCGAGCCGGCCGACTATCGTTGCCAGCCCAATGGCGACGCCGTTCTGTACGTCAATCCGGTGCCCGACAAGGGCGTCCACATCGCGCTCGCGATCGCGCGGCGCTTGCCGCATCGCCGCTTCCTGTTCGTGCGATCCTGGCCCGAACACCCGGACCACCCACTCGTCGCGCCCGATCTGCCGAACATCGAGGCGGTCGAAAGCGTCGCCGACATGCGCGTGCTCTACGCGCGAACCAGGATCGTGCTCGCGCCGAGCGTGTGGGAAGAAAGCTTCTGCCGCGTGGTCGCCGAGGGCCAGATCAGCGGCATTCCCGCCGTCGCCAGCGACCGCGGCGGGCTCCCCGAGGCGGTGGGACCCGGCGGCATCGTCGTCTCGCTCGGCGATCCGATCGAGCGCTGGTGCGCGGCGATCGAGTCGCTGTTCGATGATGGCGCCGAATACGCCCGGCTCTCGCGCCTGGCAGAGGCGCATGCGGCGCGGGCGGAAATGGCGCCGGGTGCCGTGATGACGGCCTTTGCCCGCTTCATCGGCGTCGGCGGCGCTATGCCGCGCGGACCGCGTTCTCAGTAAAAGGGGCCGGGCGGTGGCGGCGGCGGCGGCGCCGCGAAGGGCGGTTCACCGGGCCGGATCGAGCTCTGGAAGTGCTGCATGAGGAGCAGCCAGAGCTGCTCGAAGCCGCCCTCCGTCTTCAGCATGTCGAGCGCGTTGGCGAAGTCGAGGAGCGTCCTCGTCTCCATATCCTCGACGGCGAAGTTCAACTCGCCGGAGATCGCGCCCAGCAGCTGCTGAATGAATGCCGGATCGATCGGCATCGGAACGCAGGTGGGATCCGGCCCCTGCATCACGCAGCCGAAGCCGGTGCGGAAGATGTTGTAGAATTTTCCGTTGATCTCGATCGAGAGATAGCTCGGCGGCTGGTCGTTGCTGTTGTCGGGGCCGACGCCGAACAGGCCGGTGAACCAACCGGAGGGACCGCCCTGGAAGATGCTCATCGTCCCGCGCACGCCCACCGTCGCCACGGGCAGCTTGATGCGGATCGCCTCCTGCGGCTGGCGCGCGAGCCGGCCGGAGATGAGCCGAAGCGTGCCGCGCGTGATCGAGGCGTTGAGCTTGCCGGTGCCGTCGGCCGGGTTGTAGACGAACTCGTCGATCACCATCGACGAGTTGGGGCCGACCGAGAACGTCGTGCCGTCGAGCAGCATGATCTGGAGGCCGCCGGCCGGGCCGGTCACGATGCGGTCACCGAGGAAGATCTCGTCGCCGCTCGTCACGTTGCGGCCGACGGTGGCGCCCGGCGTGCGGAACGAGACCTGCTGCACCTGCCCGCGCACGGCGGCCGCCACGCCCGCCTTGGTCCCGGTCTGGGCGGGAACGTCACCGGCGCTGAGCGCCAGCGCCGAAGCCGCGCTGAGAACGGTCAGCGGTACCGACGGCCGCTTCTTGGCCATGAAATCCCTCCAGTCCTTTGCGCCAGTCCCCTTGCAGGCCGAGTCCCCGGGGCCGGCGCATTTCCTCTCCGGTTCATAGCAGATTTCGCGGCGTGCCGCTAACCCCGGCGCGGCCGGCGCCCGCGCCTAATAGCAGATCGCGCACGGTCCGTTCGGAGCAGACTGCGGCGGCGCATTGCCGGGGCGGGTCTGGGTCTGGAAGTACTCGGCGAGCTTCGGCCAGAGCGCTTCGAACCCGCCCGGAGCCTGCAGCAGCTTCAGGGCTTCGGCGAAGTCGAGCCCGGTCTTCTCGTAGAACTCCTCGAGGTTCACGACACGGAATCCGCCGCCGATCTGGCCGAGCATGGTGAGGAGCAGGTTGATGTCGACCGGCTTCGGATCGCAGATCGGATTGGCGGGCGAGACGGTGCAGCCGTAACCGGTGCGGTAGATGCCGTTGCCGCCGCCGTTGCTGTAGACGAAGAGATAGCTCTGCGGATAGTCGGTGCTGTTGTCGGCCCCGACGCCGAACAGGCCGATGAAGAAGCCGCCGGGCCCGCCCGTGAACAGCGCCATCGTGCCGCGCACGCCCACCGTCGCCTGCGGCAGCCTGATGCGCAGCGCCTCCTGCTGCTGGCGCGCGATGCGGCCCGAGATCACGCGCAGCGTGCCGCGCGCGACGGTCGCCGTCAGCTTTCCGGTGCCGGTCGCGGGGTTGTAGACGAACTCGTCGATGGTCATCGACGTGTTGGGACCGATCGAGAAGGTGGTGCCGTCGAGCAGCAGGATCTGGAGGCCGCCGCCCGGGCCGGTCACGATGCGATCGCCCAGGAAGACCTCGGTGCCGCCGGTGAGGTTGCGCCCGACCGTGGCTTGCGGGGTGCGGTAGGAGATTTGCTGCACTGGCCCGCGCACGGCCGCGGCCACGCCCGCCTTGCTCCCGACCTGCGCCTCGGCCGCGAACGGAGCACAACAAAAAGCGAGCGCCCAGGCACAGCTGAGCGCCGCGCGAACGACGATCTTGGCAATAGGCATCGGTGGCTTCCCAGGCTACCAATGCCCCGTATCCCGACGACGAGCCTAGATACGCCGGAGACGGCCGGAGCGTTCCCGGAAACCACCCCCAAGGCGCTCGGCGGATTGCTTACTTTTCAAATACTTGGAGAAATAATTGCCGCCCGCGGATGGTCGGTGCCGCGGACGAGCGTCAGAAGTCGAACCGCTTCGTGAGCGCGCCCATGACGCGGTAATTGTGGTAGCGGTAATTGTCGATGTTCGAGAAGGCGCGCGTGTACTCGAAACCGACGCTGATGCCGACGTCGCGCAGCGGCCGCGGCGCCTCGCTCCAGCCGGTCAACGTGGCGAACGGAATGCCGAACACCGTGCGCACGCGCAGGATGTGATCCTCGCGCTTGGTGCTGTTCACGTTGGGATCGTTCTCGTCGTAGAAGTCGCCTTCCCACGACACGCTGGTGAGCAGGAACATGCCGCGCCCGAGCAGCCAGCCGTGCTCGACGCCGACGAGGGCGCCCGAGTAGTCGTAGAAGCCCTCGCGCGCCTCCTTCCGGATGCCGGTGGCGGTGAAGGTGAGGCGATGCGCGGGCACGATGACCCAGCGCACGCCGCCGCCGCCGCGCCACTCGGCGCCGGTGCGGAAGCGCGAGGCCGGCGCCCGGTTCGTGGCGTTGTAAACCTGATACTCGCCCGACCCCTGCGCGAAGAAGAGCAGGCCAATCTTGGTCGGCCACTCGAAGCGCACGGTGCCGCCATAGGCCTGCAGCACGGTGTCGTCCTCGATATGCGCCCAGCGGAAATGCGGCTGGATGCGCAGCTCCTGCGGCGCGAGATCGAGCGCGATGCCGCCGCGCACGTCGACGGCGGCGATGTTGAACTC
>SBBV01000508.1 GCA_005240015.1 Candidatus Odyssella thessalonicensis
ACCGGGGGCGCCGTCCCCGCCGAAATCCGCGGCCGCATCGAGCGCATGGAGGGCGCCGTCGCCGACCTCAGCCGGCGCATCGCGACCACGTTCCGTACCACGCTCGAGCTCGAGCGCGATTTCTTCGAGGCGGCGTACGCGCCCGCGTAGCGGCCCCAAGCGGATGATCGGGCCGAGCGCGCTCTTACGCTCGCCCTGACGCTGCGCTAAGAACTGCGCGCTCAAAGGAGACCGTGGCTTCGATGCAGGACGACCTCCACAAGCTGATCGACGAATTGCTGAAACGGGAGCTCAGGCCGAACACGCGCGAGGATCTCGCGACTTGGCGCCAAGAGATTTCCGCCGGCACGCTCTCGGCCGACGATGCCCGCTATATCCGCGCGCCTGGGGCACCCCGCCTTCGACCACGCGTTGATAGAGCGCGCACCGAGCATGAGCGAGGTCGAGCGCCTGCAGGCCGCTCTCGCCGAATCGCAGAAGCGCGAGCAGGCGCTCGCCGCCGAGCGCGATCGGCTGCAGGGCGTCGTCGCGGAATTGCGCAAGGAGCTCGCCGCGCTGAAGGCGAGCAAGGGCTGAAGCAGGCGCCCGCTCACCCGAGCCGCAGCCAGGGGAAGGCCTCGAACATCCAGATCCCGATATCGCGGAACGCGCCGGTGACGAACAGGATGCCGGTGAGCACGAGCAGCGCGCCCATGACGCGCTCGACGTACCGGAGATAGGGCCGCGCGCGCTTCACGAGGCGAAGGAACCAGGGTGCTGCCGCCGCGGCCGCGAGGAACGGCATGCCCATGCCGAGCGCGTAGACCGCGAGCAATGCGCCGCCTTCGCCGACGCTGTCCTTGGCGCCGGCCAGGGTCAGGATCGGCGCGAGGATCGGCCCGACGCAGGGCGACCAGCCGAACGCAAAGGCGAGGCCGATGGTATAGGCCGTTGCCAGCCGTGCCGCGGCGCCGGGCGCCGACGCGCCACCGACGTGAAGACGCGCCTCGCGAAACAGAAGCCCGATGCGGAACACGCCGAGCAGGTGCAGGCCGAACACGATGATGATGGCGCCCGCGACGATGCTGAGGATGTCGAAATACTTGGCGATCGCCTGCCCGATCGCCGAGGCGCCGAGGCCCATCGCGACGAACACCGTGGCGAAGCCCGCCACGAAGGCGAGCGCGCCCAGGAACACCCGCCGCGCGACCGTGCCGCCGGGCTGCTCGAGCTGCTCGAAGCTGACCCCGCCCAGGAAGCAGAGATAAGGCGGCACCAGCGGCAGCACGCAGGGCGAGACGAAGCTCAGGAGCCCGCCCAGGAATGCGCCGAAGTAGGTGACGTCGAGACCGGTCATTCAATGCACGCGAGCGGACGCAACAAAGTCCCTTCCCCGTGAATGGCGGGGAAGGCGGACCGCGCGCATCTTGCGCGCGGGCCGGAAGGGGTGAGGACCGGGAAGCTCGGAGGCGCGGCCGGCGCGAGGCTTGCGGCAGCGTCCGGCGGATCGAGAACTCGCACGCACCCCCACCTCGGCCCTCCCCCGCTATTCGCGACGCTATTCGCGGGGAAGGGAACAGCTGGCTCGCCTTCCCTCACGCGCCGACCACCTTGATGTTGCGGTTGAGCTCGATGCGCACGGTCTTCTGCTTCTCGATGTAGCGCATCACCACGTCCCACACCGGCGGACCTTGCGTGCCCTCGTTGACCGAGGCCCACCCGGAGACCGCGTATTTCTTGTCGGCCTCGATGGCCTTGCCGGTGCGCAACAGCGTCATCTCCGAGATACGCCTGCCGATCGGCTGGTTGATGTCGATGCGGTAGGCGAGCCCGCCCGCGCGCACCATGTCGCCGCCCTGCTGATAGTAGGGATCGGTGTTGAAGAGATTGTCGGCGACGTCTTCCAGCACCTCCTTCAGGAACGAGCCGGTCATCTCGGTGCGATAGGCATTGGGATAGGTGATCGAGGTCTGCGTGTAGACATCCTCGGCGGTGATGTCGGCACCGGGCAGCACCGTGACGCCCCAGCGGAAACCCGGCGAGAGGGCGATCTCGGCGTCGCGCTCGGCCATGAGCGCCTGGCAGATGAGGTCGTCGAAAGTGCCGTTGAAGTTGCCGCGGCGATAGAGCAGCGATTCGCTCCGGCCGAGCACGCGTTTCAGCGCCGCTTCGTGCGGCGCGCGGATCTTGGCGATCAGCGCAGCCATCTCGGCATCGGGCTTGATCGCATCGGCGAAGAGCGGGATCAGGCGATAGCGATAAGCGGCGACGCGCTTCTCCTTCACCTCGAGATCGAGGCGCGAGAGGAATTTCCCGTGCGAGCCCGAGGCGATGACGAGCGTCTTGCCGACCTCGACCGCGGCCGGCACCGCGTCGTGCGTGTGGCCCGAGAGGATCACGTCGATGCCGGCGACGCGGCCGGCCAGCTTGCGGTCGACGTCGAAGCCGTTGTGGCTCAGGAGCACGACGAGATCGGCGCCACCCGCGCGCGCCGCCTCGACGTGCTTGGCGACGCGCTCCTCCTGGATGCCGAACGACCATTTCGGGATGAGATAGCGCGGGTTCGCGACCGGCGTATAGGGGAACGCCTGGCCGATGACGGCGATCTTCAAGCCGCCGCGCTCGAAGACGTGCGTCGCCTTGAACACGTCCTCGTTCCACTCGGTGTCGCGCACATTGCCGGCGAGGAACGGGAATTTCAGCTGGTCGACGAGCTCCTTCACGCGGTCCGCGCCGTAGGTGAACTCCCAATGCGCGGTCATGGCCTCGACGCCGAGCGCCGTCATCGCCTCGACCATGTCGGCGCCCTTGGTTAGGTTCGCCGTGTAGGAGCCCTGCCACGTGTCGCCGCCGTCGAGCAGCAGGACGCGTCCGGGCCGCGCCGCGCGGATGGCTTTCACCGCCGTCGCCATGCGGTCGAGGCCGCCGATCTTGCCATAGGTCTTGGCCAGCGCCGCGAAGTCGAGATGGGTGAGCGCGTGCGCCTCGGCGCTGCCGGCGCCGAGCCCGAAGCGCCCGAGGAATTCCGCGCCGGTGAGATGCGGGGGCTTCCCTTTCGCCTCGCCGACGCCGAGGTTGATCTCGGGCTCGCGGAAATGGACCGGCAGCAGCTGCGCGTGGGTGTCGGTGAAGTGCAGCAGCGTCACCTGCCCGAGCGGCTCGAAGCGCAGCAGGTCGTCCTGGGTGAGCCGCTGCTGCGCAAGCGCACGCGAGAAGCCGGCGGCGCCGGCGGAAAGCGCTGCGGTGGCGGCGGCGAGCTGGAGAAAGTCGCGGCGAGTTAGCATGGGCCCGTCCTCCTGAGCGCAGCGAAGGATCTACTCGCCGGGTGTAACGCTTGCCCCAACGTCGTACCACGGCTCCCACCGCCTCACTTGCGCTACCCAGATCCTTCGCTTCGCTCAGGATGACGGTATGGCCTAATGCCGAATGCCCGGCACGTTCAGCTTCAGCCCGTTGCTGAGCGAGGTGAGGTAGAGCTCGAGATCGTTGTACTGCGGCGCGTCGGGCGGCAGCTCGTCGGCGCGGATCGCGACGCCGCACCACTGGAAGCGCTTGCGGAGGTCCCAGATCTCGAGCCGGCTCGTGCGCCAGGTCGGGAAATGCGGGATCTGGCCCTTGCTCTCGCCGAGCCACTGGCCGCGGATCCACTTCAAGGCGCCCTTGGCCGGCGTGTGGCAATCGTAGCAGGCGAAGTTGAGCTGGCCGATCTTCTGCCCCATCAGTTTCTCGCCGCGCGCGGCCGCTTCCTTGGCGCCGGGGCTTGTCGTGTCGACCTTGATCTCGGCGCCGTTGGCGAGGTGGCGCAGATAGATCGACATCGCGAGATTCTGCTCGCTCTGCATCAGCCAGGAGTGCCCGGTCGTGGCCTTGGCATGGCGATAGACGAACTCCTCGACGCCGATCGCCTGCTTCAAGCGCGGCTCGTATTTCGGCATCGACGCGGCCCAGGTCTTGAACTGTGCCGCCGGATTGGCGTGGCACGCGGCGCAGGCGCTGCCGCTCGGACCTTTGGCGGACCAGAGCTCCTTGGCCCTGTCGACCGCCCACATGCCGGGATTGACGAGCGCGTCGAGGTTGTCGCGGTCCTCCTTCGGCACCGGGCGTTTGTCGGGATCGTCGACGACGCTGCGATAGGTGGCCGGCGCTTTCAGCGTCTTCAGGAATGCCACGATGTGCCGAATCTCCTGGTCGTTGAAGAGTCCGTGTGTGCCCCAGGGCGGCATCACCGTCTCGGCGTTGTAGACGCGCGCGTCGTAGATGTAGTTGTAGAACCATTCGTCGGTGCGGCCCGCGCTGCCGATCTGCGAAAGATCGGGCCCGACATTTCCGACCTGGGCACCGGCGCTGGCCTGGCCCATCGCATGGCAGGCAAGGCATCCGCCGCCGCGGCTCCGGTCGAAGGCGAGCTTCTGCCCCTGCGCCGGATCGCCCTTGATCTCTTCGGCAATCTTCTTGACCGCCTCGAGCTTGGGTGGCGACGGGGACGCATCGGTCTTGGCGAGCGTGTTGAACTTCTCCCAGCTCGGCTTCGGCCAGTCGCGGTAACGCGTCCAGGGTGCCGCCGAGGCCAAGGCCGCGATCGCACGCGGGAAGGCGATCATGGAGC
>SBBV01000583.1 GCA_005240015.1 Candidatus Odyssella thessalonicensis
GGCGCGCGCGCATGCCGAGCGCCTCGGCCGAGATCGCGATGGTGAAGAAGATTCGCCGCGGCTCGGCATGGCCGGCGATGGTGTCGATCTCGCGCGCCGAAAGCCGCGCGTTCACGAGCATCGGCCAGGCGTCGAGCGCGCTCGCGGCGAAGAAGACGAGGCCGGCGGCGATGCAATTCTCGTTGACGATCATCACGCGGTCGCCGGCGCGAACGCCCAACGCAGCCAAGGCCTTGGCTGCATCCTCGACCGCCGCCGCGAACGCGTCGTATGTGACGGATATGCCCGACGACTCGGACATCGCGATCTGGTTGGGCCAGCGCTGGGCGCCGCGGCGCACGAGATCGATGAGGCGCTCCGGCAGCTCGGCCAGCACCTCGGCCAAAGTCTCGAGCGGCGCCGGCGCCGCGATGGTCTGTGCCGCAGCGCCGGCCATGGGGCGGGGTCAGCCGCGCGCGCGGCCGATCAGCCACCACGCGCCGGGCAAGACCAGCGCCGCCAGCGCGATCTTGACCGCGTCGCCGATCAGGAACGGCATCATGCCGGCCGCGATCGCCTTCTCGGTGCCGATCAGCGCGGCGAGCCAGGCCACGCCCGGAATGTAGATGAGCGCCATGCCGATCGTCATCGCCACGATGGTGGAAAGGATGTTGCGGTCCCAGCCGCGCTCGGCGAGCCAGCCGACCGCGCCGGCCGCGAGCGCGAAGCCGAAGATGTAGCCCGCGGTCGGGCCCGAGAGATGGATCGCCCCGCCCTTCATGCCGGCGAAGACCGGCAGGCCGAGCGCGCCCTCGGCGATGTAGAGCACCAGCGTCGCGAAGCCGAGCCGCGCGCCGTAGGCGGCGCCGATCACGATGACGGCGAAGGGCTGCATCGTCATCGGCACCGGATACATCGGCACGTGGATCTGCGCCGAGATCGCCACCAGCGCGCTGCCGACGAGCGCCAGCAGCACGGCGCGCAGCGCGTTCACACCGGCCTCCGCTCGGGCGGGCCAGACCGTGGCGGCAAGCGTCTTGGTGGCCTTGAGCTGCATCGCGCGATCCCCTTCTCTCGGTTTGCCCTTCTTCTAGCCGGGCCGGCTGAAGCGGACAACATCAGGATCACGTGATGGTCGCGGAGAGCAGGGACCTCTCCTCTCCTGCGCGCGGGGGAGGTCGGAAGGGGGCCAATCGGGCACGCTGCTTGGGCGGACTCGCCCCACCCGTCCCGGACGGCCCGCCAAAGGCGGGCCTTACAGCCGAATCGCGCAAGTGCGCGATTCGCCAGAAGCTCGGGCTTTGCCCGAGCGTCCGCAAGCGGGGCGGGAGACAGGGCCCGCATGGGGCCGATGCTCTTTGCCGCCTTGTATCGGCTCGAATTCCCATTAGGTTCTCGGGCGGCCTCAACCGAGCGAGCCATGACCGAGCTCCTGTCCGCCCCGCCCGAAGGAAAGAAGACGCGCGATGGCGATCCCGCGCATTTCCGCCACCCCACCTATTTCATGAATTTCGACGACGCGTCGGTGCGCGACTTCGCCGCCGACCGCGTGCGCGGCGCCAAGACCGACATCGAGAAGGCGGTCCGCCTCTTCTATGCGGTGCGCGACGAGATCCGCTACGACCCCTACTCGCTGCGCTACGGGCCGGAATTCTACCGCGCCAGCCACACGCTCGAGAAAAGAGTCGGCTGGTGCGTGCCGAAAGGCGTGCTGATGACCTCGCTCTGCCGCAGCGCGGGCCTGTCCGCGCGGCCCGGCTACGCCGATGTGCGCAACCACCTCACCTCGCCGCGTCTGCGCGAGCTGATGGGCACCGACATCTTCTCCTATCACGGCTATGTCGAGATCTGGCTGGGCGGCCGCTGGGTCAAAGCCACGCCGGTATTCGACAAGGCGCTGTGCCAGCGCTTCCGCGTCGTGCCGCAGGAGTTCGACGGCGGCCAGGATTCGCTGTTCCAGCAATACGACGCCGACGGCCGCCGCCACATGGAGTATGTGAAGGACCACGGGGCCTACGATGATCTCCCGCTCAAGGAGATCATGGACGATTTCGCCTGGCGCTATCCCAAATACACCGAGCGCCAGAAGCAGGGCCAGTTGAAGGGCGATTTCGCCGCCGAGGCGAAGCCGGTTTAGCTGCCAACGCCGGCACGATCGCTGCCGTCATCCTGAGCGAAGCGAAGGAGCTGGGACCGCGCGCCTCCAGGCGCGCCCTTGTCCCCGCCGCCGAGAAGAGCGCGGCTGGAGCCGCGCGGTCCCATTTCGCATCGCGCAGGATGACGCGCAACTTACGGCGCTGTAAAACGGCGCGATGCAGACGGCCTTCACCGAGGCGCAGCTGAAGCGGCCCGCAATCGCCGATGCGGCGGCGATCCTCAAAGACTGCGTGCATTACGGCTTCTGCACGGCGGTGTGCCCCACCTATGTGCTGCTGCGCGACGAGAACGACGCGCCGCGCGGGCGCATCGACCTCATCCGCGCGATGCTCGAGAAGGGCACAGCACCCGACGCCAAGACCGTCGGCCATATCGACCGCTGCCTCTCTTGCAATTCCTGCATGACGACCTGCGCGGCCAAGGTCGATTTCATGCACCTCGCCGATATCGGCCGGGCCTATATCGAGAAGCATTACCGCCGCCCGCTCGGCGACCGCCTGCTGCGCGCGCTGCTGGCGCGCGTGCTGACGCGGCCCGGCCGCTTCCGCGCCGCGGTGCGCGCGGCCAGGCTCGCGCGCCCGATCGCGCGCCTGCTGCCCGGGCGCCTGCGCAAGCTCGTCACGCTCGTGCCGCCGCGATTGCCGCCCGCGCGCCACGAAGTCCGCGCCGGCACCTATCCGGCCGAAGGCGAGCGCAAGCTGCGCGTGGCGCTGCTCGCCGGCTGCGTGCAGCAGGCGCTGGCGCCGGGTATCAATGCCGCGACGATCCGCCTGCTCACGCGCTACGGCTGCGACGTCGTCGTCACCGACGGCTGCTGCGGCGCGCTGCCGCTGCACATGGGAAAGGAGGATCAAGCGAAGGCGCTCGCGCGTGCCGCGATCGGCGCCTGGACCGGCGCCGAAGCGGAGGGCCGCATCGATCATGTCGTCGTCAACGCGTCAGGCTGCGGGACAACGATCAAGGACTACGGCAAGCTCTTCAAGCACGATGCCGGCATGGCCGCGCCCGCGCGCGCGATCGCCTCGTGCGCGCTCGACGTCACGGAGTTGCTGCAGCGCATCGGCCTGAAGCAACCAGCGCGGAAGATTCCGCTCGCCGTCGCCTATCACGACGCCTGCTCGCTGCAGCACGCGCAGAAAGTGATCGAGCCGCCGCGCGACTTGCTGCGCGCCGCCGGCTTCCGCGTGCTCGACGTGCCCGAGCGCCATTTCTGCTGCGGCTCGGCCGGCACCTACAACCTGCTGCAGCCCGAGATCGCGGCACAGCTCGGAAGGCGCAAAGCCGGACACATCGAAAGCACGGGCGCTGCCGTGATCGCCGCCGGCAATCTCGGCTGCATGACCCAGATCAGCCTCTACAGCGGCCTCCCCAGCGTGCACACGGTCGAGCTGCTCGACTGGGCGACCGGTGGCCCGCTGCCGGAGGCGCTCGAGGGTGTGAAGCTGCCTGAGCCGGAGAGCGAACAGGCGCCGGCCGCAGCGCCCGCAGACGCAAATGCGATTTGGTAGGACAATCCAACCCTGTCGTCCCCGCCAAAGCGGGGACCCATGCCTCCGCCCGTAAAGCGCGCGAACGCCTCGCACATGGCACGGCCGCGTGGGTCCCCGCTTTCGCGACGCTTTCGCGGGGACGACAACATTGTAAGGATTGTACAGTTGAGTGAGACGGAGCGGGATATGTCGAACGGAAACCTCACCGCCTTCTTGAAAGACTGCGAGCGCGCGCTCGGGGCCGAGAACGTCACGCTCGTCGAGGAGACGATCAAGCGCTACGGCGAGCACACGCTGCCGGCGCCGGACCGGCGGCCGGGCGCGGTGGTCTATCCGGGCTCGACGGCCGAGGTGCAGGCGGTGGTGCGCGCCGCCAACGCGCATCGCGTGCCGATCTTCCCGATCAGCACCGGCAACAACATGGGGCTCGGCACGCGCGCGCCGGTGGCCGCGGGCCAGGTCGTCGTCGATCTCGGCAAGCGCATGAACCGCATCCTCGAGATCGACGAGGTGCTCGGCTTCGCCGCGGTCGAGCCCGGCGTCTCGTTCCAGATGATGGCCGACGAGCTCATGCGCCGCGGCGGCCGCTACATCATCTCGACCACCTCGGGCCCGCCCCAGGGCGGCATGCTCGGCAACGCGCTCGACAAGGGCGCCGGCTACGGGCCGATGTTCGACCATTTCGGCTTCAGCTGCGGCATGGAGATCGTGCTCGGCAACGGCGAGGTGATCCGCACCGGCGACGGCAGCATCGATCATCCCAACGCGCCCAACTGGCACGTCTCGAAATACAGCTTCGGCCCGATCCTGGACGGGCTCTTCGCGCAGTCGAATTTCGGCATCGTCACGCGCATGGGCATCTGGCTGATGCCGAAACCGCCGGCGGTGCGCTCGTTCCACTTCGCATTCCCCGACGACGACGATCTCGAAGCGATCATCGAGCTCTGCCGACCCTTGAAGCTCGCGAATTTCGTGCCGACGCTGTTCCGCGTCAGCAACGACCTCTACCTGATCGGCACCGAGGACGTTTACCCCGACTACGAGAAGACCCAAGGCAAGACCAGCATCACCGATGCGCAGCGGAAGGCGCTTCAGGCCAAGCACGGTGTCGGCGCCTGGAACGTCTCGGGCGCGTTTTACGGGCCGTCGATGGAAGCGATGGAGCCGCAGATCAGCCGCGTGAAGCAACTCTTCCTGCAGTCGGGCAAGGCCAGGTACATCCCGCACGAGGAGGCGCTCCAAAAGCCGCCGCTCAAGATCGCGATCGACAGCTTCTCGGGGGTGCCGACGCATGGCGAACTGGGCCTGCTCAAGTGGCGGCCGGGCGGCGGAAATAGCTGGTGCCCGCCGGGGACGCCGATGGTCGGCAAGATCGCGCAGAAGTTCCACAAGGTGGCGCGCGCGATCTACGAGAAGAACGGCCTCGACTACACGATCATGAACGTGTGCGGCGGCCGTTTCGCGCGCGGCCTGCACGTGATCTCGTTCAATCGCGAAAGCGAGGACGAGCGCCGCCGCGCCGATCTCACCTACAGAGAACTCGCCGACGCGTTCGCGGCCGAAGGCGTCTCCGTCGGCCGATCGCCCACCGATTAC
>SBBV01000348.1 GCA_005240015.1 Candidatus Odyssella thessalonicensis
CGGCATCGCGCTGCTGCGCCAGAGCCGTTTGCGTTTCCGGCGCGGCGTCCGCGAGACGGTCGCGCGCGGCGCGGCCAGGGCCGCGCCGTCATGACCGGGCGCCTGCGCGTCGGCGTGATCGGCGCCGGCATCGCCGATCTGCATCTCGAGGCCTACGCCGAGCTGCGCCACCTGTTCGCCGTGCCGGTGCTGTGCTCGCTCGACGAAGCGCGCAGCCGCGCGCTCTGCGAGCGCCATCGGATCGCGGACTACAGCCAGGATTATGACGCGGTCCTCGCCCGCGGCGACCTCGACGTCGTCGACATCGCGACACCGCCGCACACGCATTTCGCGCTCGCCCGAAAGGCAATTGCGGCGGGCTGCCACGTGATCTGCGAAAAGCCGCTCTTCGGCTCGCTCGCCGAAGTCGACGCGATGGAGAAGATTCTGGCCGGCACCGATCGCCGCGTGATGCCGATCTTCCAGTTCCGGTTCGGCCGCGGCATCCAGAAGCTGAAGCGGCTCGTCGATCTCGGTCTCGCGGGCGAGCCTTTCCTCACCACGGTCGAGACGCACTGGTGGCGCGACGCCGGCTACTACGCCGCCGACTGGCGCGGCAAATGGGCGACGGAGCTCGGCGGCGCGCTCCTCACCCAGGCGATCCATGCGCACGACATGCTGAACCTCATTCATGGGCCCTTCGCCGAGGTCTTCGCCGCGGCGGCCACGCGGGTCAATCCGATCGAGGTCGAGGACTGCCTGTCGCTCGCCGTGCGCATGACCAACGGCTCGCTCGCGGCGCTCTCGGTCACGCTCGGCTCGCGCAAGGAGATCTCGCGCCTGCGCTTCTGCTTTCGCGACCTCGTGGCCGAGAGCAACACCGAACCCTACGGCTTCTCGCGCGACCCCTGGCGCTTCGTCGCCGGCGACGAGCGCCATCAGCGCCGCATCGACGAGGCGCTGGCCGCGTTCATCCCGGCACGGGAAGGCTACGCGCGCCAGTTCGAGCTTTTCCATGCCGCGCTCGCATCGGGCGGCCCGTTGCCGGTGACGCTCGCGGACGCGCGTCAATCGCTGGCGCTGGTGACGGCCGCGTATCACTCGACCCGCACCGGCAGGCCCGCGGCGTTGCCGATCGGCGAGGATCATCCGCTCTACCGCTCCTGGCTGCCCGAACGCGCGTGAGGCAGCGTGTCTACTCGGGCACCGCTTCGAGCCGCAGAATGCGGCCGCGCGGGCTGTCGGTGAGCAGATAGACGAATCCGTCCGGCCCCTGGCGCACGTCGCGGATGCGTTCGCCAAGCTCGCGCAGCATGCGCTCCTCCCTGACGATCCGGCGGCCGTCGAGCTCGAGCCGTATCAGCGCGCGGCCCGCGAGCGCGCCGATGAGCAGATTGCCCTGCCACTGCGTGAATCGGTTGCCCGTATAGAACGCCATGCCGGAGGGCGCCACGGCCGGCGTCCAATGGCGGATCGGCTGCTCGAGCCCATCCATGTGGGTGCCGAAGCCGATTTTGGCGCCGCTGCCATATTCACGGCTGTAAGAGATCACCGGCCAGCCATAGTTCTTCCCCGCCTCGACGAGGTTGAGCTCGTCGCCGCCGGCCTCGCCGTGATCGACGAGCCAGAGCTCGCGCGTGACGGGATGGAGGGCGGCTCCCTGCGGGTTGCGATGGCCGACGGACCACGTCTCCGGCCAATATTCCGGGCTGCCGAGAAGGGGATTGCTGCGCGGCACGGTACCGTCGCGGGCGATGCGGATGACGTGCCCGCGCTGCGCCGAGAAGTCCTGCGCGCGATGCTTCTCGAGCAGGTCGCCGATGGTGAGGAACAGGTGCCCGTCCGGCCCAAACACGATGCGGGCGCCGAACCCGCCGCTCGAACGCGCCTTCGGCCTTTGGCGAAAGATCACGCGGAAGTTCCGAATCCGGTCACCCTCCAGGACGCCGCGGCCGAGCGCAAGTCCCGCGGCGTTGTCGTCGCCTTCCGCATAGGCGAGATACACGAGGCGGTTGCGCCGGAAATCGGGGTCGAGCGCAATATCGAGCAATCCGGCGCTGTCGCGTGCATAGATTTTGGGCAGCCCCGCCAACGGCAGCGAAAGTCGGCCGTCGCGGCCGACGATGCGCAATCGTCCGGGGCGCTCGCTGACCAGCATCCGTCCATCGGGCAGGAATGCCAGCGCCCAGGGATGCTCGAGACCCCGGGCAAACGTGACGACGCGCACCGCGTGCTTTTCGGTGCGCAGATTCTGCGCCAAGGCCGACCCGCCGGTGCTGTCGATCCCCGCTGCGCAAAGAAGGGTGAAGAGCCATCTCGACCCATGTCCGCGCATGCTCGATCTCCCTTCGAGACGGAGGCTCCTGGCGAGACGCCAGCGTGTCCCGCCAGGCAGGATCGATGCGAACGAACGGCTGCGCATCTCCCTCGGTTCCCGGGCAACGGCATCGGATCGCGAAGGCGTGAGAGCGGACCCGCCCGGGACACTGCGGCCGATTGCGCCGCCGCGTTGAGCGCGCTAGAACGCGCGCCTCATTTCCGCACATTCTCGTTCGACGAGGGGCGCCGCCGCAATGGCCGCTTACCAATACATCTATGTGATGAAGGGCCTCGGCAAAGCCTACCCAGGCGGCCGGCAGGTGCTGAAGGACATTTGGCTTTCGTTCTTCCCGGGGGCCAAGATCGGCGTGCTCGGATTGAACGGCGCGGGCAAATCGACCTTGCTGCGCGTCATGGCGGGGCAGGATCAGGAATTTCAGGGCGAGGCCTGGGCCGCCGACGGCGTCAAGATCGGCTATCTGCCGCAGGAGCCGCAGCTCGATCCCACGAAGAGCGCCGGCGAGAACGTGATGGAGGGGGTGAAGGAGACCAAGGCGCTCATCGACCGCTTCAACGAGGTGTCGGCGAAGTTCGGCGAGGAGATGTCCGACGACGCGATGAACGCGCTCATCGCCGAACAGGCCGAGTTGCAGGAGAAGATCGACGCGGCGAACGCATGGGAGCTCGACCGCACGGTCGAAATCGCGATGGACGCGCTGCGCTGCCCGCCGGCCGAAGCCGACGTGAAGACGCTCTCGGGCGGCGAGCGGCGGCGGGTGGCGCTCTGCCGCCTGCTGCTCAGCAAGCCAGACATGCTGCTGCTCGACGAGCCAACCAACCATCTCGACGCCGAATCGGTGGCGTGGCTCGAGCGTTTCCTGAAGGAGTTCCCCGGCAC
>SBBV01000422.1 GCA_005240015.1 Candidatus Odyssella thessalonicensis
GCATTGCTCGTCGCCCTGATCGCTTCGCTGTCGATCGTGGCGTGGATGGGCATTGGCGACGGGCTCAAGACCATCTTCCAGTACGTCACGACGTTTCTGATCTAGGGTCGCCCGGCGTCGTCGATTCGCCGCTGCCGCGGTCTTGTATTAAAGGTTCCGCGGCCACGCAACGCCGAGGGACCTCATGGCCGGGCTCTTTCACGGCTTCTCCCGCTATCGCATTCCGACGGCGGAAACGGAGATCCATCTCGTGCTCGGCGGCAACGGCCCGCCGCTGCTCCTGCTGCACGGTTATCCGCAGACGCATGCGATGTGGCACAAGGTTGCGCCGGCGCTCGCGCGCGATTTCACCGTGGTGGTGCCCGATCTGCGCGGCTACGGCGACTCGGGCAAGCCCAAGAGCGATCCCGCGCATTTCGTCTATTCGAAGCGCGCCACCAGCAACGACATGGTCGCGGTCATGGCGCGGCTGGGCTTCACGTCGTTCCGGCTCGCCGGCCACGACCGCGGCGGCCGCGTCGCCCATCGGCTGACGCTCGACCATCCCGAGCGCGTCGAGCGCCTGGCCGTGCTCGACATCATTCCGACGCGGACCGTCTTCCAGCGCGTCGACAAGGCGCTCGCCACTTCGACCTATCACTGGTTCTTCCTGATCCAGCCCGAGCTGCCCGAGGCGCTGATCGGCGCCAACCCGGATTTCTTCCTCGAGTGGACGCTAAGGAAGTGGTCGCGCGATTTCTCGTGCTTCGCGCCCGAGGCGCTCGCGGAGTACAAGCGCTGCTTCCGCGACCCGGCGACGATCCACGCCACCTGCGAGGACTACCGCGCCGGCGCCTCGATCGATCTCGAGCACGACGAGGCCGACATCGCGAAGAAGATCGAATGCCCAGTGCTCGCGATCTGGGGCGGCCCGATCACCGGGCGAAAGGGTGTGATCGAGGCGTGGCAGGAGCGGGCGACGAACGTGACCGGCCTCCCGATCGATTGCGGGCATTTCCTGGCCGAGGAGAAGCCGGCGGAGACGGTCGAAGCGCTGCGGTCCTTCTTCACTGGCGGCTAGCCGGCGAGAGATGCTTCGCTTCGCTCAGCATGACGTCTTTGATAGACCGGCAACAAGAGCACGTCATCCTGAGCGAAGCGAAGGATCTCTCGTCGACTAGCCCGAGCGCAGCAGCCGCACGCCTTCGTCGCGCTCGAAGAGATAGAGCAGCGTGCGCACGGCCTGGCCGCGCTCGCTCTTGAGCTCGGGATCCTTCTCGAGCAGCAGCTTCGCATCGTCGCTGGCGAGCGGCAGCAGCTCGGGCAGGACTGCGAGATCGGCGATGCGGAATTCGGGCATGCCGCTCTGGCGCGCGCCCAAGGCATCGCCGCCACCGCGGAGACGCAGGTCCTCCTCGGCGATGCGGAACCCGTCTTCGCTTTCGCGCAGGATCGTGAGCCGCGCCTTCGCGGTCTCGCCGAGCGGGCCCTGATAGAGCAGGAGGCAGGTGGAGGCGTGCTCGCCGCGGCCGACGCGGCCGCGCAGTTGGTGCAATTGCGCGAGGCCGAAGCGCTCCGCGTGCTCGACGATCATGACCGTCGCTTCGGGCACGTCGACGCCGACCTCGATCACGGTAGTGGCGACGAGGATCGAGAGCTCGCCCGCGGCGAAGCGCCTCATCGTTGCCTCGCGCTGGCGCGCGGGCAGGCGCCCGTGCACGAGCCCGGCGAGGCCGGGAAAGCGCTTGGCGAGATCGGCGTGGCGCTCGGTCGCCGCCGCGAGGTCGGTCTCGGCCGATTCCTCGACCAGAGGGCAGACCCAGTAGACGCGCGCACCCTCGTTGAGGGCGCGCCGGATCGCGGGATAGACCTCGTCGAGCCGCTCCAGCGGGATCACGCGCGTGTCGATCGGCTTGCGGTTGGCCGGCTTCTCGTCGAGGCGCGAGGAATCGAGATCGCCGTAGTGGGCGAGCAACAGCGTGCGTGGGATCGGCGTCGCGGTCATCACCAGGATGTCGGCGCGCTCGCCCTTGGCCGAAAGCGAGAGCCGCTGGTGCACGCCGAAGCGGTGCTGCTCGTCGATCACGACGAAGGCGAGGTCGCGATAGTCGACGTCTTCCGAAATCAGCGCGTGTGTGCCAACGAGCATGTCGATCTCGCCCGCGGCGAGATCGCGCAGCAGCGTGTCGCGCGACGCACCGGTGTCGCGGCCGGTCAGCAGAGCCACGTTCACCCCGACCGCGGCGGCGAGCGGCGCGATCGTGGCATGGTGCTGGCGCGCGAGAATCTCGGTCGGCGCCATCAGCGCGGCCTGCGCGCCGGATTCCACGGCGTTGAGCATCGCGAGAAACGCCACGACCGTCTTGCCGCTGCCGACATCGCCCTGCAGCAGCCGCAGCATGCGCACTTCCGACGCCATGTCCTTGTCGATCTCGGCGAGCGAGCGCTGTTGTGCGCCGGTAAGCCGGAAGGGAAGCGCCGCCAGCGCCTTCTGGCGCAGCGGGCCGGCCACCTCGAGCGCGCGCCCCCGAGC
>SBBV01000282.1 GCA_005240015.1 Candidatus Odyssella thessalonicensis
CCGAGCGCGCGCACCTCGACGACACGCAAGCCATCGTCAACGGCGATCATCCGGATCCGTTCGCGTTCTTGGGCCTCCACGAGGCCGACGAGCGCATGGTCGTGCGCGCTTTCCTGCCCGAGGCGCGCAGCGTCACCGTGCTCGATGTCGACTCGTCGCGGCCGGTCGCCTCGCTCGATCGCGTTCACGAAGCCGGGCTCTTCGCCGGCAATGTCGATCGCCGCGACCGGTTCCCCTATCACCTCGTGGTCGATTGGGGCGGCCGCAAGTTCGAGCTCGACGATCCCTACCGCTTCCCGCCCTGGCTCGGCGAGCTCGACCTCCACCTTTTCGCCGAGGGCACGCACCTCGCTTCCTACGAAAAGCTCGGCGCGCATGTGACCGAACTCGAGGGCACGCCCGGCGTCGTGTTCGCGGTGTGGGCGCCGAATGCGCGGCGCGTCAGCGTGATCGGCGACTTCAACAATTGGGACGGCCGCCGGCACGCAATGCGCAAGCACCCGGGCGCCGGTCTCTGGGAGATCTTCATCCCAGGCCTCCGCACCGGCGAGCGCTACAAATACGAGGTCAAGACCGCCGACGGACACATCCTGCTGAAATCCGATCCCTATGCCCTCGCCGCCGAGCGGCCGCCCAGCACGGCCTCGATCGTCTACAATCTCGGCCGGCACGAATGGCGCGACGGCGATTGGCTCGCCGAGCGCCGGCGGCGCATCGACCGCGCGTCACCGATCTCGATCTACGAGGTCCATCTCGGCTCGTGGCGGCGGAAGCCGGAAGAGGGCAACCGCTATCTCACCTATCGCGAGCTCGCCGAGCAGCTCGTCCCGTACGCCAGCGACATGGGCTTCACCCACATCGAGCTCCTGCCGGTGAGCGAATACCCGTTCGACGGCTCCTGGGGGTATCAGCCGACGGGCCTGTTCGCGCCGACCAGCCGCTTCGGGCTGCCGGCGGATTTCCGCGCCTTCGTCGAGACCGCGCACCGCGCCGGCCTCGGCGTCATCATCGACTGGGTGCCGGGCCATTTCCCGACCGACCCGCACGGCCTCGGCGGCTTCGACGGCACGCAGCTCTACGAGCACGCCGATCCGCGCCAGGGCCTGCACAAGGATTGGGACACGCTGATCTACAATTATGGCCGGCGCGAGGTGGTGAATTTCCTGCTTGCCAGCGGACTCTTCTGGCTCGACCGCTTTCATGCCGACGGCCTGCGCGTCGATGCGGTCGCCTCGATGCTCTATCTCGACTACAGCCGCCAGCCCGGCGAGTGGGTGCCGAACAAGTTCGGCGGCCGCGAGAACCTCGAGGCCATCGACTTCATCCGCCGCCTGAACGAGATCGCCTACGAGCGCCACCCCGGCATCACGACCGTCGCCGAGGAGTCCACCGCCTGGCCGATGGTCTCGCGCCCGACCTATCTCGGCGGGCTCGGCTTCGGCTACAAGTGGAACATGGGCTGGATGCACGATACGCTCGACTACATGAGCCGCGACCCAGTTTACCGGTCGCATCACCACAACCAGCTCACCTTCGGCCTGCTCTACGCGTTCACCGAGAACTTCATCCTGCCGCTCTCCCACGACGAGGTCGTGCACGGGAAGCAGTCGCTGCTCGGCAGGATGCCGGGCGACCGCTGGCAGCGCTTCGCCAATCTCCGCACCTACTACACCTTCATGTTCGGGCATCCCGGCAAGAAGCTTCTGTTCATGGGCGGCGAGTTCGCGCAGGATCGCGAGTGGAACCACGACGCGAGCCTCGACTGGCATCTCGTCGGCGATGCGGCGCATGCCGGCGTCCAGCGCCTGGTCCGCGATCTCAACGCGCTCTACCGCGGCACGCCGGCGCTGCACGCGCGCGATTGCGAGGCCGAGGGCTTCGAGTGGATCGACGCGAATGACGGCGCCAACAGCGTGCTCTCGTTCATGCGCCACGCCGGCCCCGAACACCCGACCGCCATCGTCGTCTGCAATTTCACGCCGGTGTCGCGCCAGAGCTATCGCATCGGCGTGTCGAGGCCGGGCCGCTACCGCGAGGTCCTCAACTCGGATGCCGGCATCTATGGCGGCAGCAATGTCGGCAATGGCGGCGCGGTCGAGGCCGAGCCGGTGCCGTGGCACGGCCGGCCCCATTCGCTGGCGCTGACGTTGCCTCCGCTCGGCGGGCTCGTCCTCGTCTCCGAGCGCTGAGGCCGCGGTGTCGAGCGGCCGCACGCGCGTGGATGCGGGCGCGCCCTATCCGCTCGGCGCAACCTGGGACGGCAAGGGCGTCAACTTCGCGCTGTTCTCGGCGCATGCCGAGCGCGTCCAGCTCTGCATCTTCGATCGCGCCGGCCATCGCGAGATCGACCGCGTCGACCTCCCCGAATACACGCACGAGGTCTGGCACGGCTACGTGGCCGATGCGCGGCCGGGCCTCCTCTACGGCTATCGCGTGCACGGACCCTACGAGCCGCGCGCCGGACACCGCTTCAACCCGCACAAGCTGCTCGTCGATCCCTACGCCAAGGCGCTGTTCGGCAAGCTCGCCTGGAGCGACGCGCATTATGGCTATCGCGTCGGCGGCAAGCAGGCCGATCTCTCGCTCGACCGCCGCGACAATGCGCGCGGCATGCCGAAATGCATCGTGATCGACCCGGCCTACACGTGGGGCCGCGACCGGCGCCCCGCGACGCCGTGGAGCGAGACGATCATCTACGAGCTGCATGTGCGCGGCTTCACCATGCAGCGCGAGGACATACCCGCGGGTTTGCGCGGCAGCTTCGCGGCGCTCGGGCAGCCCGCGGTCACGCGCCATCTCCGCCAGCTCGGCGTCACCGCCGTCGAGCTCCTGCCGATCCACGCCTTCGTCGACGAACGCGTTCTCGTCGAGCGCAACCTCGTCAATTTCTGGGGCTACAACTCGCTCGCCTATTTCGCGCCGATGCCGCGCTATCTTTCCAGCGGCGACATCGGCGAGTTCAAGGCGATGGTGCGCAATCTCCACGATGCCGGCATCGAGGTGATCCTCGACGTCGTCTACAACCACACAGCCGAGGGCAATCACCTCGGCCCCACGCTCTCGTTCCGCGGCATCGACAACCGCTCCTACTACCGGCTCGTGCCCGGCGACGAACGCCACTACGAGGATTTCACCGGCTGCGGCAACGCGCTGCGCCTGCATCACCCGCGCGTGCTGCAGCTCGTGACCGACTCACTGCGCTACTGGGCCGAGGAGATGCACGTCGACGGTTTCCGCTTCGACCTCGCCACCACGCTCGCGCGCGAAGAGAACGGCGCGTTCGACCGCCATTCGGGCTTCCTCGACGTGCTGCGCCAGGATCCGGTTCTCTCGCGCGTAAAGCTCATCGCCGAGCCCTGGGATCTCGGCCCCGAGGGCTATCGGCTCGGCGGCTTTCCGCCCGACTGGGGCGAGTGGAACGACAAGTTCCGCGACACGGCGCGGCGCTTCTGGAAGGGCGACGGCGGCCTCATCCGCGAACTCGCGGGCCGGATCTCGGCCTCGCAGGGCATCTTCGGCCATGCCGGGCGGCGTCCCTGGTCGAGCGTCAATTTCGTCACCGCACATGACGGCTTCACCTTGCGCGACCTCGTCAGCTACGAGCGGAAGCACAACCAGGCCAATGGCGAGGGCAACCGCGACGGCAGCGACAACAACAACAGCTTCAATTGCGGCGTTGAGGGGCCGACCGAAGATGCGGGCGTGCTTGCGCTGCGCGCGCGCCAGCAGCGGAATCTGCTGGCGACGCTGCTGCTCGCGCACGGCACACCGATGCTGCTGGCCGGCGACGAGCTCGGCAACAGCCAGCAAGGCAACAACAACGCCTATTGCCAGGACAATGCCATTGGCTGGATCGACTGGAGCAGCGCCGAGGCGCGCAACGGCAAGCTCCTGGCGTTCGTCGCGCACCTGATCGCGCTGCGCCGCAGCCACAGCGCGCTCCGCCGCAACCGGTTCCTCACCGGAAGCCTCGCCGCCAACAACGGCGCGCTCAAGGACGTGACCTGGCTTGTGCCCGACGGCCGCGAGAAGACCGAGGCGGATTGGAACTATCCCGACGCGCGCAGCCTCTGCTTCCTGCTTGCGGGGAGCACGAGCGGCGACATCGCGGCCTCGGACGATCCGCTGCTCGTCGTGCTCAACGCTCATTTCGAGCCGATGGTCTATCGCGTGCCCGATGTGCCCGAGGTCGCGGATTGGGCCTGCCTGCTCGACACCGCGATCGCCGACGGACGCGGCAAGCAGCCGCCGCTGCCGGCGGGCGGCAAGATCAAGGTCGAGCCGCGCACGGTCGTCGTGCTGCGCGGCCGGCGCGGCGCCGGCTATCTGCCCGCGCCGCCGTGAAGCGGGCGCACGCGATGCCCTTCGGCGCCGAGATTGCGGCCGACGGCGGCGTGGACTTCCGCCTCTGGGCGCCTGCCGCAACGCAGGTCGATGTGCTGCTGGGCGCGGAGGAAGACCGCATCGCGCTGCGCATGGTGCGCGGCGACGATGGCTGGCACCGCCTGCGCTCGCATGCGGCGCGCCCCGGCGCGCTCTATCGCTTCGCCATCGATGGCGGCCTGGCGATCCCGGACCCCGCATCGCGCTTCCAGCCGCGGGATGTGCACGGGCCGAGCGAGGTGATCGATCCCGCGACCTATGAATGGCGCGACGCGGATTGGCGCGGCTGCCCGTGGCACGAGACGGTGCTTTACGAGCTGCATGTCGGCGCGTTCTCGCCGGAAGGCACCTACGCCGGCGTCGCCGCGAGGCTCGGCCACCTCGCGGCACTCGGCGTCACCGCGATCGAGCTGATGCCGGTCCACCACTTCGTCGCCGACCGCACGGTGGACGAGTCGGGCTTCTACCAGGGCATCGACAGCCCCAACCCCGACGACCGCTGGGACTACCCG
>SBBV01000523.1 GCA_005240015.1 Candidatus Odyssella thessalonicensis
AGTCCGAGCCGGGCACGTGCAAGGATCGCGACATCATGCGCCACGATCCGCACAAGCTCCTCGAGGGCTGCTTGATCGCCGGCGCCGCAATGGGCGCCAACACCGGCTACATCTACATCCGCGGCGAGTTCTTCCGCGAGGCCGAGCGGCTCGAGCAGGCGATCGCCGAAGCCTATGAGGCCGGCCTGCTCGGCAAGAACGCCTGCAAATCAGGCTGGGACTTCGACCTCTACGTGCACCGCGGCGCCGGCGCCTACATTTGCGGCGAGGAAACCGGCCTGCTCGAGAGCCTCGAGGGCAAGAAGGGCCAGCCGCGCCTGAAGCCGCCGTTCCCGGCCAATGCCGGCCTCTATGGCTGCCCGACGACGGTCACCAACGTCGAGACCGTGGCCGTGGTGCCGACGATCCTGCGCCGCGGCGCCGCCTGGTTCGCGAAGATCGGCCGCGAGCGCAACACCGGCACGAAGCTCTTCTGCATCTCGGGCCATGTGAACAGGCCCTGCAACGTCGAAGAGGCGATGGGCATCCCGCTGCGCGAGCTGATCGAGACGCATGCGGGCGGTGTGCGCGGCGGCTGGGACAATCTGCTCGCCGTGATCCCGGGCGGGTCCTCGGTGCCGCTGATCCCCAAGGAGATCTGCGACATCCAGCTCATGGATTTCGATTCGCTGGCGGCGGTGAAGTCCGGCCTCGGCACCGCGGCCGTGATCGTGATGGACAAGTCCACCGACATCGTGAAGGCGATCGCGCGGCTGTCGAAGTTCTACATGCACGAGAGCTGCGGCCAGTGCACGCCGTGCCGCGAGGGCGCCGGCTGGATGTGGCGCGTGATGGAGCGGCTCGTGGTCGGCAACGCCGAGATTCGCGAGATCGACCTGCTGCTCGACGTGACCAAGCAGGTGGAAGGCCACACGATCTGCGCGCTCGGCGATGCCGCGGCGTGGCCGATCCAGGGCCTGATCCGCCATTTCCGTCCCGAGCTCGA
This sequence comes from Candidatus Odyssella thessalonicensis, assembly GCA_005240015.1. Taxonomy (GTDB): domain Bacteria; phylum Pseudomonadota; class Alphaproteobacteria; order Bin65; family Bin65; genus SBBV01. The sequence continues at coordinate 986 of SBBV01000523.1, forward strand.
GCGCCGCATCCTCGCGCGCAAGACCACGAGCGCAAGCGCCGCGATGCCGGCGAAGGCGGCGTAGCGATGGCCAAGCTCACCATCAACGGCAAGGTCGTCGACGTCTCCAACGGGATGACCGTCCTGCAGGCGTGCCAGACGGTGGGCGTCGAGATTCCGCACTTCTGCTACCACGAGCGGCTCTCGATCGCCGGCAATTGCCGCATGTGCCTGGTCGAGATCGAGAAGATGCCGAAGCCGGTCGCGTCCTGTGCGCAGCCGGTCATGGACGGCATGGTGGTGCACACCGACAACGACAAGGTGCGCAAAGCGCGCCAGGGCGTGATGGAGTTCCTGCTGATCAACCATCCGCTCGATTGCCCGATCTGCGATCAGGGTGGCGAGTGCGATCTGCAGGACCAGGCCATGGCCTATGGCTACGACCGCAGCCGCTACGAGGAGAACAAGCGCGGCGTCGCCGACAAACACATGGGACCGCTGGTCAAGACAATCATGACCCGCTGCATCCATTGCACGCGCTGCATCCGCTTCGCGACCGAGGTGGCCGGCGTCGAGGAGTTGGGTGCGGTCGGGCGCGGCGAGGACATGGAGATCACGACTTATCTCGAGCGCTCGCTGACCTCCGAGCTCTCGGGCAACGTGATCGATCTCTGCCCGGTGGGAGCGCTCACCTCGAAGCCTTACGCGTTCATGGCGCGCTCGTGGGAGCTCGGGAAGACCGAGTCGATCGACGCGATGGATGCGCTCGGCGCCAACATCCGCGTCGATGCGCGCGGCAACGAAGTGATGCGCATCCTTCCGCGCCTCAATGACGACATCAACGAGGAGTGGATCTCCGACAAGTCGCGCTTCGTCTATGACGGGTTGAAGCGCCAGCGGCTCGATCAGCCCTATGTACGCCGCAACGGCAAGCTCGAGCCGGCTGCATGGAGCGAGGCGTTTGCGGCCATCGCCGAGCGCGTGAAGTCGCTGCGCGGCGAGGAGCTGGCGGCCATCGCCGGCGACCTCGCCGACTGCGAATCGATGGCGCTGCTGAAGGACCTCATGGCGTCGCTCGGCTGCCGCAATCTCGATTGCCGCCAGGACGGCGCGAAGCTCGACCCGACGCAGCGCGCGAGCTGGCTCTTCAACAGCATGATCGCCGGCATCGAGCAGGCTGACGCACTGGTGCTGATCGGGACCAACCCGCGGCTGGAATCGCCGGTGCTCAACGCGCGCATCCGGAAGCGCTGGCTCGCCGGCAAGTTCCCGATCGGCGTGATCGGCGAGCGCGCCGACCTCACCTATAGCTACACCTATCTCGGCGCCGGGCCGGAGACGCTCAGGGATCTGGTGGGCGGGCAGGGCGCGTTCGCGGAGATCCTCAAGAAGGCGCAGCGCCCGATGCTGATCCTGGGGCAGGGCGCGCTCGCGCGGAAGGACGGCGCGGCCGTGCTCGCCGCCGCGCGCCGCCTCGCCGAGTCGTCCGGCATGATCAAGGACGAGTGGAACGGCTTCAACGTGCTGCACACGGCCGCCGCGCGTGTGGGCGGCATGGAAGTGGGCTTCGTGCCCGGCCAGCAGGGCCGCGATCTCGAAGGCATCCTCGCCGGCGCCGAGAGCGGCGCCATCAAGCTCGTCTATCTGCTCGGCGCCGACGAGATCGACATGAGGCGCCTCGGGCGCGCGTTCGTCGTCTATCAGGGCCATCACGGCGATGCCGGCGCCAACCGCGCCGACGTGATCCTGCCGGGCGCCGCCTACACCGAGAAGACGGCGACCTACGTCAACACCGAAGGCCGCGCGCAGCGCACCAAACTCGCCGTGTTCCCGCCCGGCGACGCACGCGAGGACTGGACCATCGTCCGCGCGCTCTCCGAGGTGCTTGGTAAGACGCTGCCCTACGATACGCAGGCGGGCGTGCGCACTTGCCTTACCGCCAAGAGCCCCGTGTTCAGTGCGATCGATCGCATCGTGCCGGCGCAATGGGGCCCGTTCGGCGCGGACGGACCGATGGATGCGGCGCCGTTCAAGTCGCCGATCACGAATTTCTACATGACCGATCCGATCAGCCGCTGCTCCAACATCATGGCGCAATGCACCACGATGCGCCGCGAATTGGCGGCCGCGACCGGCGAGGCCAGAACCGGCACGGGCAGCTGACATGGAAGGCGGCTTCTGGATCGACTACGCGTGGCCGGCGGTCTTGCTCGTGATCAAGATCGTGGCGGTGATCGTGCCGGTGGTCCTCGCCATGGCGTGGCTCACCTATGCCGAGCGCAAGGTGATCGCCGCGGTCCAGCTGCGGAAAGGCCCCAACGTCGTCGGCTGGTTCGGGCTGCTGCAGCCGATCGCCGACGGGATCAAGCTCATCTTCAAGGAGACGGTGATCCCGTCGGGCGCCAACAAGGTCGTCTTCATCATCGCGCCCTTGATGACCTTCGTGCTGGCCCTCGTCGGCTGGGCCGTGATCCCGTTCGGCACCTGGGATGGCGGCAAGATCGTCATCGCCGACATCAATGTCGGCATCCTCTATCTCTTCGCGATCTCCTCGCTCGGCGTCTACGGCATCATCATGTCGGGCTGGTCGAGCAACTCGCGCTACGCGTTCCTGGGCGGCCTGCGCTCGGCGGCGCAGATGGTGTCGTACGAGGTCTCGATCGGCTTCGTGCTGATCACGGTGCTGCTGTTCGCGGGCTCGCTCAACCTCTCCGCCATCGTCGAGGCGCAGCGCGGCGGCTTCTGGAGGTGGAACTGGCTGCCGCTGTTCCCGATGTTCGTCATCTTCTTCATCTCGGCGCTGGCCGAGACCAACCGGCACCCGTTCGACCTGCCCGAGGCCGAGGCCGAGCTCGTCACCGGCTACAACGTCGAATACTCGGCGTTCACGTTCGCGCTGTTCTTCCTCGGCGAATACATGAACATGATCCTGATGTCGGCGATGACGACGATCCTGTTCATGGGCGGCTGGCTGCCGCCGCTCGAGGTGTCGTGGCTCAACTGGATTCCGGGGCCGATCTGGCTCGCCCTCAAGATCTCCTTCTTTCTGCTGCTCTTCATCCTCGCCCGCGCCGCCTATCCGCGCTACCGCTACGATCAGCTGATGCGGCTCGGCTGGAAGGTGTTCCTGCCGCTGACGCTCGTCGCCGTCGTCGTCTACGCCGGCATCCTGCTCTACACCGACACACTGCCGAAATAGGGGGAAGGGAGGACAAGACATGGCTCTCACCGCCCGTTCCCTGCTGCTCACCGAGCTCATGAAGGGCCTCGCCATCAGCGTGAAATACATGCTGAAGCGGCCCGTGACGCTCAACTACCCGCACGAGAAGGGTCCGCTTTCGCCGCGCTTCCGCGGCGAGCACGCGCTGCGCCGCTATCCCAACGGCGAGGAGCGCTGCATCGCGTGCAAGCTCTGCGAGGCGATCTGCCCGGCGCAGTGCATCGTGATCGAGGCCGAGCCGCGCGAGGACGGCAGCCGCCGCGCCACGCGCTACGACATCGACATGACGAAGTGCATCTATTGCGGCTTCTGCCAGGAGGCGTGCCCGGTCGACGCCATCGTCGAGGGACCCAATTTCGAGTTCGCGACCGAGACGCGCGAGGAGCTCATGTACAACAAGGAGAAGCTCCTCGATAACGGCGACCGCTGGGAGGCCGAGATCGCGCAGAACCTCGAACTCGATGCGCCCTATCGGTGAGGTTGTGAGAGCGGCGGGAAAACCGTGAAAAGCCAAAACAGCATTGTCGTTCCCGCGAAAGCGGGGACCCCTCTCGCGGCCAGACCGTGCGCTTGCGCCGAAGCCGAGGCGGTGGAGGCGTGGGCCCCCGCTTTCGCGGGGGCGACGACTTTGCTTGATCGCTTGGAGCGGCGGTGATGGTTCTCCAAGCGCTCGCCTTCTATGTCTTCGCCGCCGTAGCGATCGCGGCGGGGATCATGGTCGTCACGGCGCGCAACCCGGTGCACTCGGTGCTGTTCCTGATCCTCGCGTTCTTCAACGCGGCCGGCCTCTTCGTGCTGATGGGCGCCGAGTTCCTGGCGATGATCCTCGTCATCGTCTATGTCGGCGCGGTCGCCGTCCTCTTCCTCTTCGTCGTGATGATGCTCGACATCGATTTCGTCGAGCTGCGGCAGGGCTTCGTCAAGTACCTGCCGATCGGCGGCCTCATCGGCATCGTTCTACTAGTAGAATTGTTCATCGTGGTCGGCGGCTGGGTGACGCTGCCGGAAACGAAGGCCGCGATCACCGAGCCGGTCGCGCGCCAGGGCAACATCTCCAACACGGCGATGCTGGGGAGGCTGCTCTACACGAAATACGTCTACCTGTTCCAAGCCGCGGGCGTGATCCTGTTCGTCGCGATGATCGGCGCGATCGTGCTCACGCTGCGCGAACGTGTGGGCGTGCGCCGCCAGAAGGCCGCGCGGCAGATCCAGCGGCGACGCGAGGAATCGGTGCAGCTCGTCAAGGTCAAGCCGGGGGAGGGCATCTAGCTGATGTTGACAATCGGCCTCGGCCACTACCTTACGGTCGCCGCGATCCTGTTCACGATCGGCATCTTCGGCATTTTCCTCAACCGCAAGAACGTGATCGTCATCCTGATGTCGATCGAGCTGATGCTGCTCGCGGTCAACATCAACCTCGTCGCGTTC
>SBBV01000614.1 GCA_005240015.1 Candidatus Odyssella thessalonicensis
CTTCCACCAGGAGAAGCTCCAAGCCATGTCCTCGCGCGACGCCACCGTGATGCGCGCCCGCGCGCGCGAGCCGGGCATGGCCCGCTGAGCCGGCGTCGGGCGGGTTTCGCCGAAGCGCTTCCTTCCGTATTCCCTTAGGCCCATTTCCCGAAGGCGGAGGCTGGGCGTTCTGCCTTCTTGTCGCCGCCAGCCTGCGGTATTGTGTGCGCTCTGAACCGGGCGGCGCCGGAGGATCCCAAGGATGGCGAGAAAGAAGCCGGGCAAGTCACCCGAGCGCAAGAAGGGCAACGTCTATCTAGCGATTCTCGGCCAGGGCCTGCGCTTCGTCGGCGTGGCGGCCTATCTCGCAGTGGCCGCGGCGATCTTCGCGCTCGTCTATTGGCGCCTTGGCGACCTCAACGGGCGCTACCAGAACAAGGCCGGCGATGCCGAGGCGGCCCTTCAGAGCTACGAGGACTCGACGCTCTTCATCAATCTCGTCCGCGCCAACCTCATCGTGCCGCGCGAGTCCGACAGCGGCCTCGACATGGCGCCGCCCGACTACGTGCTGATCAAGCGCGCCAGCGGCAAGAGCAACAAGGACGAGGATGACGACGGCATCAGCGAGGGCGAGCAGGAGACGCTGCTGAAGGCGCTCTACGATTCCGCCGCCGGAACGATCGTGCGCACCCAGGTCAATCTCTGGAACGGCACGCGGCGCATGGCGGCGGTGCGCGACGACCGCACGGTGGCGCCCGAAGACGCCAACAAGGTGCTGTGGAAGGCCGAGAGCGCGAGCGGGATTCCGAAGCCGCTCACCAACCTCGTTCCCGAGAGCTTCGGCTTCGTCAACAAGGACCAGATCCCGAAGGGGATGAGCGACTGGGTCGCCGTCGCCGGCGCGCGCGAGACCGAGCAGATCGTGTTCTCGACGCGGACCGGCAGCCACTCCGGTCCGCTGCGCATCCAGGTGATCGGCCGGCCGCTCAAGGTCCCGGCCGGCGCCCGCGTCGAGCGCCGCACCTACGATTTCTTCAAGGAGAAGGGCGAGCTCAAATGGGCTTGCAAGACCGTGGCCGAAGCCGCGCTCGTGACCATGAACGTGCGGCCGGACACGCCGGTCGAGATCACGGTCGAGCCGGCGGCCAATTGCTCGCCCGGCGTGTTCGGCCTCGCGATCAGCATGACCGGCGAGGATCTGGCGGGGCGGCCGCGCAAGCGCATCCAACGCCGCAAGAAGGCCCAGCAGACCGCCAGCAAGGATCCGGGCATCATCACCACCGGCACGATCGAGTGGACCTACAACTGGCGCCCCGTGCAGCGCGCGACGCCGACCGCCGCGCGCGGCGACAAGCTCTTCGTCGTGCGCACCGCCGACGGCGTGGCGCTCACCGACCCCAACGGCAAGGGCACGCCCACCCAGGCCGCGGCCGACATGGGTCTTATCAGCCTCTTGGGCTATAGCCGCGCGGACTCGATGAGCGTCATCGGCCTGCTCTCCGGCAGCAAGCTGCCCGGCGGCAACACCGAAGTGACGCTCACCATCGACAGCCGCCTGCAGCGCATCGTGCAGTCGACGCTGACGCACCACCTCACGCGCGTGATCGACGGCAATCGCGGCGGCCGCGGCGGCCAGGGCCGCTTCTTTCACGAGCGCCGCGCCTCGGTGACGGTGCTCGACATCGACACCGGCGCCGTCGTCGCGATCGGCAGCTGGCCCCTGGTGCCGCTGGGCGCGCGGTCCTGGGACTACGTCTCCTACCAGATCACGAACCCGACCAAAGACCCCACGATGATCGCGTCGTGGCAGCTCTTGACCATCGACAATACGCCGGGATCGACCTGGAAGACCTTCACGTCGCTTACCTCGGCACTCGAGGCGTCGGATGCGGCCGCGCAACCCGATCCGGCGATCGCGGAGATGTTGCTGGGCATGGACCCGGTGAGCTGGCAGCGCCGGCTCGGCATCCCCATGAGCGCCACCACGGTGCCGATCCCGGGCTCGGCGACGCGCTCGATCAGCAACATCGGCGGCGCGGCCACGCACGTCCAAGGCCCGTTGCGCGATCCGGTCTGCACCGAGACCGGGCAGGGCGTGAACGCGCCGACGCTCAATGTCAGCCTCGCGCTCAAGCACTCGTTCAACGTCTATTTCGCGCGGCTCGCGATGCTGCTCGAAGAGCGGCAAGTGAACGATTGGCTGAAGTCGCTGCCGAGGGACCGGAGCGGCAGAATCAGCGTGGGGGTGAAACAGCTGCCGGCCACGCGCATGATGGTGCGCCTGAAGCAGATCGGCATCGATTGGGAGGAGCCGGTCGACCTCGGCGCCAACTTGACCGAGCGCCAGCCGCTCCAGCGCATCAAGAGCAAGTACACCTTCGACAAGCTCTATGTGCGGCCGCCGCTGACGGCGATCGCGGCCAACGCCAATCTCCAATCCGATTTCCCCAGCGCGTACCTGTCCGGCTACATGCATCGCATCGCGCTCAACGGCATCGGTCAGGCCTGGTCGGTTTCCACGATGCATCTCGCACTGTCCTCGGCGGCGATCGCCAAAGGCGGCAAGGTGCGCCCCTACATCATCGCCGGATGGGGCCGCGAGCGGCTCGGCCCGCCCAAGCCGCCAGCCGGCGAGAGCGACCGGCTCAACATCCGCGACGATCTGTTGGCGGCGATCCGGCTCGGCATGAAGGCGGTGACCGAGGCGTCCGGCGCCACGGCGGCGGGCGTCTATCGGCAGGATCCGGTCATGGTTCTCGGCGAGGAATACGCCAAGGTGAAGACGGGCGAGATCGGCAAGCGCGTCGCCGCCGTCCGGCAGGCGAACGCGAAAAACGGCGTCAGGCCGATCTGGTGCCGGTCCTACGGCAAGACCGGCACCGCCGACCCCAAGAAGGGCGGCGGCTACAACTCCGGCTGGTTCACGGGCTGGAAGGAGCCGCTGCAGGCCGGTGGCCGCCGTCTCGCGATGGCCTGCATGGTCAGCCACCTCGACCACGCCTTCGGCGGGCCGCGGTTCGGCGGCGCGGTTTGCGGCGCGATCATTCGCGACATCATGATGTCGCTCGAGACGATGGAGCGGCCCGACCTCCGCGCCAATC